>CAZRDG010000110.1:0-1493 GCA_964598775.1 uncultured Lacinutrix sp. | reverse complement strand
TAGGTGTAGCGCATCAAGTTGGTGCATTTGTTTTATTGTCAATCATGACATTTACGCTCCATAGATTCAGCAAATAATTTAAAAAAAACTTACCTTTGTAACCTAATTTAGTTCCATGATTTACAGATTTAGAATCATCCTTGATAATGATACTGAAGACGATATTTTTAGAGATATTGAAATCAGAAAAACAGATACACTTGAAGATCTGCATAATGCCATAACACAATCGTTTGGCTTTGATGGATCTGAAATGGCATCATTTTATTTAAGTGATAACGACTGGAATCAGGGTGAAGAAATTTCACTTTTTGATGTAAGCGACAGCCTTGAATCGGTAAGATTAATGCATGAAACGACCATTGAGTCTGTTACTAACGAAGACAACACCAAACTAATTTATGTCTATGACTTTTTAAGCATGTGGACGTTTTTAGTTGAGTTAGGTGAAATTGTTGATGAAGCCGAAGGTGCAGATTATCCAAATCTTTTGTTTGTACATGGTCAAATCCCTACAGAAGCACCTGTAAAAGAATTCAGCGCTGAAGCGGATGACGATTTTGATGAATACAACGATGAAATTGACCTTGATGGTTATGAAGATTTAGATTTTGACGAAAACTGGAATTAAACAGTTCTAAAAATTGTGAGTGCTTACATCTTGGTAATTACGCTTCACATAATCTAAGGCGTTTTTTAAGACCTCTCCCATATTTTTACTTTTCATAAACTTCATGTCGTTGGTATACTCGTAAATTTTTGATTTCAGTAAATCAATATGTTCTTTTTTAGAAATGGTATCATCGACCATACAATCCAATAATTCTCCAATTCTATCGTGATAACTGATCATTCGTTTGGCTACAATTGAGCGCTCTTCAATTTTGTATTGATCGATTGACTCCTTTTGAAAACGTTCTGAAACCATTTTTACCATTTCATAATTCTCCTTAAAAAATTGAGGTCTGTAAATGTTAAATTTTCCTTCAAAAGATTGCTGATCAAAATCAATAGCTCTAATTTTATAAACTACATGGTCAAAATCGTGAGTTGGCACAATCACATAATTGTATGAACGCATATCACCTAGAAGTCTAATCATACAACGCTCATTAAATTTCACAAACTCCTTTGCAATTTGTGATTTTTCGGTACTACTGCAATTGGGCAACATGGTTTTTATAAACTCATCACCAGGAATTCCTGCAATATGCTCTTCGATTAACGTGTCTTTATACACCAAAAAGTTGAGATTATAAGGTGACAACATATGCTCTAATTCCAAGCCATAAATACGAGAAGCATCTGCTTTTTTGACATAAAAATACGTGTAGTTATCATTTAAAATGTTTCTGATTTTTATGCGAAACGGTTTTGAATTTCCAAAGGTGCAATAATCAATCGCATCAACACTTAAAAAAGGAATGGTTCTTTGATTACCATCAGAATGTAAAATAGTATATACTTTTTTAAGGCTTAAATCGATTGATTAT
>CAZRDG010000109.1:0-7612 GCA_964598775.1 uncultured Lacinutrix sp. | reverse complement strand
GAATTAACCAATATATATATTAATCCATTTTTAAATTCCTTTACTAATAACTTTTCAAACGGCTTAGATACTTTATCTCCACCTCCTGTATTATTTCTTAAATCTATGATTAGATTTTTCTCAAATGTTTTACTTTTTAATTCTTTCAAAAAAGCTACTGCTTCGCTTTGATTCTTAGATTGCATACCAAAAGAGCCTAATTTTACATAACTGATTTCATTTTTAATTTTTTTGTATTCAAATGTTGTTTTTTGGTTAACTAAGTAATAATCTGTTTGCAAAGTATCTTTTTTCCAGTTGAGCTGTATTAATCTCCCATTAACAAATCTTTCATTTGATAAAGCAAGCCATCTCTTATCTTTTAAATGAGCATGATAATATTTATAATTATTCTCTTTTAATGAAACTAAACGAAACATCAATTGCCCTCTATTCCATATTTCAAAAGGAGCTGATAATACTACAGCCTCATAATAGTTTTTATTATATGGTTTAAATACTCCTACTTTGAAACCCTCTTTATAATAAATTCCTTCTATTTGGTTTATTGAGACGTTTTTTAATGCTATTTCTAATGAATCTATGGAAATATTTGCTTTAGGAAATTTTAAAAATTCATCTGAAGACCTGTAAGTTTCAATAACATCTTTATCATTATAATTTTCAGATGAAAGAATTTTAGGAATAGTTCTTAACCTAGCATGCTCGTCATCAATTAAATAAGATAGTTTGTTCAATAAAACAAAACAATCAAATTCAGTTTCTGCACATGTAATGTTCTTTTTAATTTGATAGTAAGCTTCGTCAAAAGCAACTTTACGAGATCCCTTTACTTGATCTTTATATGATATAGTATTTTGAATTTCAGTATAAAAAAATTCCAAGTCCTTTTCACAAAAACAATCTTGTGCATTAACATTATTGAATAACATTAAGAACAAAAAAATCAAGTAATATGTTTTAATGTTGAGTATCAATTTTTAAATCGTTTTAATGTTTCTTTTGTAAAATCACTTAATACTAATCGGCCACTAATTTTTGCTCGTTGAATTAATAATTGGTCCCAATCTTCAGTGCCTCTCCAAAACATAGTTTTCATTTCGCTCATGGCTTTTGGGTTGTAATTGCAAAGGTTTTCGGCAAAAGTATTAACAGCCTCATCCAATTCTTCAACTGTTTCATAAACTTGTGTAAAGAGTCCTTTTTGTTGTGCCCATTCAGCTGAATAAAATGTGTTGGCATCTATGGCAATTTGAGACATTGCACTTAACCCAAGTTTTCTTTGTACTGCTGGACCAACTACGAAAGGTCCAATACCAACATTCAGTTCACTTAATTTTATAGCAGCAAACTTTGTTGCCATACAATAGTCAGTAGCAGAAGCCAAACCTACTCCTCCTCCAACGGTTTTACCTTGAATACGTCCAACTATAAACTTTGGGCATTTTCGCATAGCGTTAATCACATTAGCAAAACCAGAGAAAAAAGCTTTTCCCATTTCTTCATTACTAATATCTACAAGCTCTTCAAAACTAGCTCCTGCACAAAAGGTTCGATCTCCACCACTTTTTAGAACGATAACTCTAATACTCTCATCTTCACCAGCTTTTGTAATGGTTCTTGCCAATTCTGTAAGCAAATTTGATGGCAATGAATTATGTGAAGGATGGAAAAACTCTATATATCCAACCTTATTTTTAATGTATTGTTTTACGTATGGTTCCATATGTTATATAAGTCCAAATTGTTCGAAATGATGGTTAAGGTGTTTTCTATCTAATAAATACCATTCATATCTATTCATTTCTCCAAAGACAGTATTCTTTAATACCGCATCGGGATTTTCTTTAAAGAAATCGAGATATTCTTGTCTGCTTTCAAGCATTTTTAATTTAGCCTCTTCTAAATCTTTATGCTTTAATTCATTTATTTTAGATTCTTCCGCTAGAGGGAACATATGTTCTCTTGGCATTTTATGATAATTATAAAGTGAATTATGCACTTTATCTAGTATTTTTTCAGGTGTATTAATTTCAAAATTTTGATTTTGACCAGACGCAATTTTGTACGTATATTCAAGGTGTTCTAGCATATGTTGAGAAGACATCGTTCCCCATTTTGGTCTGGATTCTGCTGATAATTTCGCCAAGCATTCTAGGATTTTATCATTAGTCATCTCTACAAAAACATCTTGCTTCTTCTGAACCATTGTTAATACAGTTGCCACAGCTACTAGTTCATCATGAGCATCAAAAACCTCAGCAAACCACTTTACAATACCGCTTGGATGTTCAGCACCATTCACATCTCTGTCAATTTTCTGTTTACAAGTTAATCGCACATAAATAGTGTCATTATGATAAAGTGGTCTAAGGAATCTACATTCTTCCAATCCATAATTGGCAGACACAGGACCTTTGTTAGGATATACAAACAATCCAGCTGCAGCTGCTAGAATGAAATAGCCATGAGCAGTTCGTTTTTCAAAAATACTTCCATCTAACGATGTAATATCTGTATGAGCATAAAAGTGATCCCAAGTAAGATTTGAGAAATTTATTATATCTGAATCTGTCAACGTACGCTTATGAGTTTTCATTGACATTCCAGGTTGAATGTCTTCCCAATGATATTTAAAAGGATGTTGTTCTGCTTCTTTATAAGCACCTCCTGGCTGATAAATACCTGTGATTTCAGTTAAGGTTGTAGGACTTCCTTGAATTGCCGTTCGTTGTAAGTAGTGTTTGACACCTCGCATTCCACCCATTTCTTCACCACCTCCAGCTCGACCAGGACCACCATGAACTAAAGTTGGTAAAGGTGAACCATGACCTGTGCTTTCTTTTGCGTTTTCTCTGTTCAACACTAAAATACGTCCATGATGACTTGCTGCATTGACAACATAATCTTTGGCAATGCTATCGTTATTCGTAATGATTGAAGATACCAAAGAGCCTTTCCCCATTTGAGATAAAGTAACAGCTTCTTCTAGTGTTTTATAAGGCATTATAGTACTTACCGGGCCAAAGGCTTCACGTTCATGAACCGATAAATTATCAAATGGATGGTCTTCTCTTAAAAGAATAGGACTGATAAACGCTCCTTTTTTAGCATCTGCTCCAATGGTTTCAATCTTATCAAGGTTTCCATAGACTATTTTAGCCTTTTTGGCAATATCAGAAACACTATTTCGCACTTCCTCAACTTGTTCTTTGCTAATCAGAGAACCCATTCTAACTTCTTTGAGCCTTGGATCACCAATAGTAATTTTATCTAATTCTTTTCCTAAAGCAATCTGTACATCTTCAACCAAGTTCTCAGGAACAATGATACGACGAATCGCAGTACATTTTTGTCCTGCTTTTACTGTCATTTCTTTTCTAACTTCTTTAATAAAAATATCAAATTCTGGTGTTCCAGGAACGGCATCTTCACCCAAAATAGACGCATTTAAAGAATCGGCTTCCATGGTAAAAGGCACTGCCTCTTGAATGATTCTAGGATGCGCTTTTAATAATCTTCCTGTTGCCGCTGAGCCAGTAAACGTAACTACATCTTGAGATTCTACTGTATCTAAAATGGTTTTAACTGTTCCGTTGATGATTTGTAAAGCACCTTCAGGTAAAATGCCTGAATTGATTATTTCTCGTGCCACAGCTTCTGCTAAATATGATGATGAAGGAGCAGGTAATACGACTGCAGGAACTCCAGCCATCCAGTTCACTGCACATTTTTCTAGCATTCCCCAAACTGGGAAATTGAATGCGTTAATATGGACTGCTACTCCTTTCTTAGGCACCATAATGTGATGTGCCATAAAGCGGCCTCCACGAGACAAATCGATTGGATCACCTTCAACATGATACGATTGATTTGGGAATAATTTTCGCAATGACGCATTGGCAAACAAATTACCAAAACCACCTTCAATATCAATCCAACTATCCACTTTGGTTGCTCCTGTTCTATAACTTAACTCGTAAAATGCATCTTTCTTTTTGGTAAGATATAATGCTAATTTTTTTAGCATATTACCTCGCTCTTGAAAGGTCATTTTACGCAATGTTTCTCCTTTATCTCTTCCATATTGTAAAGCATCAGAAACATTTAGGCCATCAACAGCTGAATTAGCGATGAGTTCTCCTGTTATTGCATCGAATACAGGAATCCCCTTATCTGTTCCTTCTAACCATTGTCCTGTAATGTAATGTGGTATTTTTTTCATAATGTTATGCCATTATTCTTAATATTCTTCCATTAATTTTTCCTTCTACACACTTTATATAACCATCTACAATTTTATGCATTGGCACAGGCGTATTACCAGGAAAATAGTTTTTATACTTCTCGAATGAATCTTCAACTAAATCAGAGCAAACTACATTGACTCTAAGGTTATATAATTCCAAAACAACTGCTTTTACAAAACTATGAATGGCTCCATTAACCATTGCTGCACTTGTGGTCATATCAACTGGATCATCTGCTAAAATTCCTGTTGATAATGTTATAGAACCTCCATGATTTAAATAGTCTTTCCCAATTCTCACCACATTAACCTGTCCCATCAGTTTGCTTTTGATTCCAATGTAAAAATCATCTTCAGATAAATTCTCAAACTTGTCCCATTTGGCATCTCCAGCAATGGCTACGATAGCATCTACTTTTCCAACCACCTCAAACATTGATTTTATAGATTCTGAATCTGAAAAATTCACTTTTACGTCACCAGAGTTTCGTCCAGCCACAAGTACTTCGTGTTTTTCTGAAAATCTTTCGGTGACTTTTTTTCCAATGGTTCCGTTTCCTCCAATGATTAGTATTTTCATCTTAAAAGCGTTCAATTATTGCTGCATATCCTTGACCCACGCCAATACACATGGTTATTAAGGCATAACGTTTTTGCTGTTCATGAAGCTCTAAAGCCGCCGAATAGGCAATTCTCGTTCCAGTGACACCAAGAGGATGACCTATTGCGATGGATCCTCCATTTGGATTTAATCTTGGATCATCATCTGCTAAACCCCAAGCTCTTGTGCAAGCTAAAGCTTGAGCCGCAAACGCTTCGTTCAATTCGATAATATCCATATCACTCATGGTTAAGCCAGCTTTTGCCAAGGCTTTATTTGAGGCCTCTACTGGACCAATTCCCATGATTCTAGGTTCTACACCAACCACAGCAGAACTTACAATTCGGGCTAATGGTTTTAGATTATATTTTTTTACAGCATCTTCTGATGCAATGATTGTTGCTGCTGCTCCATCATTTAAGCCTGATGAATTACCGGCTGTGACACTTCCTCCTTCTGCTTTAAAAGCACCTCTTAATTTTGCTAAAACGTCCAAACTAGTATTAGGCTTAACAAACTCATCCTTTGAAAATAGGATTGGATCTTTTTTACGTTGTGGAATTTCAACCGTTACAATTTCTTTAGCTAATCGACCATTTTCTTGAGCTTTCGAAGCTTTCATTTGGCTCCAATAGGCAAACTTGTCTTGATCTTCTCGAGAGATGTTGTATTTCTCCACCAAATTTTCAGCCGTATTTCCCATGCCATCTGTTCCATACATTTTTTGCATTTTTGGATTAATGAATCGCCATCCAAAACTGGAATCATACATTTTTGCATCAGTTCCAAATCCTGTTGATGGTTTCGCGATGACGTATGGTCCACGCGTCATATTCTCTACTCCTCCAGCTATAAACACATCGCCATCACCAGATTTAATTGCACGATTGGCATGAATGATTGCTGATAGTCCAGAGCTACATAAACGATTTACAGTTTCTCCAGGAACAGAATATGGTAATCCTGCCAATAAAGAAGCCATTCTCGCTACGTTACGATTATCTTCTCCAGCTTGATTGGCGCAGCCTAAAATAACATCGTCATAGGCTTCCTTAGGGATGTTTGGATTTCGTTTTACGATTTCTTCAATGACCAAAGCTGCTAAATCGTCTGTTCGGACTGCTGATAATGTGCCTTGATAACTTCCTATAGGAGTACGAACTCCAGCTATGATGTATGCTTCTTTCATTTGGTATCTTCTATTTTCATTAATGGTCAAATGTAATCTTCGATTTCATTATTCTTCCCAATCTTTTTGAGTACGATACACGACACCTTTAAAAAGTGCTACTAGTTCATCTCCTCGTTTGACTTCAATCACATTGAAGCCTAATTTATTATTCACTTTTTCTATCACTGATTCGGCAACTAAATAATCGCCTTCATTTAATGCTTCGATATGATTAATACTTGTTTCAATAGACACAGCATATTTACCATGGGTATTTGCAGCAAAGCCGAAAGCTGTATCTGCTAAGGTATAACTGATGCCTCCATGTGCATAATTCATACTATTGAGCATTTCTTTTCTAATGGTCATGGCAACTTTACAGCGACCTAATTCACATTCTACGATCTTAATTCCCATCCATTGACTGAAAGCGTCTTGAGATAACATTTTATATGGAATAGCTTCGCCGTTCATTAAAAGAATGTTTTGTTTTCTTTATTCATTTTTCGTAATAATGGACTGCAACGATATCTGTCCTCGTGATATTCGTTATATAATTCATCCATTTTCGTCACACACCAATCTATTCCTTTTTCATCAGCCCAAGCTAATAGTCCTTTTGGGTAATTAACGCCTTTGGTCATGGCATTGTCAATATCTTCAGCTGAAGCAATATTTAAAAACAAGGCGTCTGCTGCTTCGTTGATGAGCATGATTAAAACACGATTAAAAACATTCTCAGCTAACACTTTATCTTCTTTTGGATTCGGTTTGGACATACCATCCGAATAATCGTAATATCCTTTACCAGATTTTCGACCTAAATAACCTGCTTCTGCAAATCGTTTTTGAGTGAATGCTGGTTTATATCTTGGATCAAAATAAAATGCGGTAAATACTGTTTCGGTTACTGTATAATTAACATCATTACCAATAAAATCCATTAATTCAAATGGTCCCATCCTGAATCCACCTAAAGTTTTCAAACTCCAATCAATTGTTGGAAAATCGGCAATTCCTTCTTCATAAATTCTTAAGGATTCTCCGTAAAACGGTCTTGCCACGCGATTAACAATAAAACCTGGAGTGTCTTTTGCGACTGCAACTGTTTTTTTCCAATCTTTAATAATTTGAACTGATTTATCTAATGTTACTTTTGATGTTTGAATTGCAGGAATGACTTCAACTAACTCCATTAAAGGTGCAGGATTGAAAAAGTGTATACCAATGCAGCGATCAGGCTTTTGTAAAGAAGCTGCAATAGAAGCAATTGACAAACTTGAAGTGTTAGAAGCAATGATACAATCGTCTGTCACATAGCCTTCTAATTCTATAAAAACTTGTTTCTTAATCTCAAGGTTTTCAACAATAGCTTCGATAGTTAAATCGGAATCAGACAAGCTTTTTAAGCTGTTGACATACTGAATATTACCTTGAATTCTATTCTTCTCAGATTCATCAATGCGTCCTTTTTCAATAAGTCGATTCAGTATTTTTTCTAAAGCCGTTTTAGCTTTATCTAATGCTGTAGTGTTTGTGTCGTACAATTTCACTTTACAACCAGAAGTTGCAGCAACTTGTACAATGCCAC
>CAZRDG010000108.1:0-7651 GCA_964598775.1 uncultured Lacinutrix sp. | reverse complement strand
CATTAAACTTTTAATAGCTTCTTCAGTAATTAATCCATCAACTTCAACATAATACTCTTTTTCAACTTTATTACTTGTAATATGATGACTTACTTTACCATCAGTGGTAAGTAATAGTAAACCTTCAGAGGTTTCGTCTAATCTCCCAATAGCCATAGTCCCTTCTGCAAAATGATAAAGTTCACCGAGTAACTTTTTGTTTTTGCGTTTGTTTTGATTGTTTACAAATTGGCTTAAATAACCAAATGGTTTATGTAATATGTAATGTTGATGTATTTCTTCTTGCATTTAAGGAGCAATGTATAGCTTTTTTCGTAATTTAGAAACGTCTTAAACAATTACACATATGTCAAAAAACAAACAAGGCGAAAATACCATTTGCACGCATACAGGAGAAGTAAAGGATACGGCATTTAAAGGAGCTGTATCTCCTATATTTATGGCATCTTCATATGAATTTATGGATGTTGATCTAAAGCGTTATCCACGTTATTTTAATACACCAAATCAAGACTATTTAGCAAAAAAGATTGCAGCACTTGAACATGCAGAATCAGCCATGATTTTTAGTTCTGGAATGGCTGCAGTTAGCACAACTTTGATGGCTTTTTTAGGAGCAGGAGATCATATCGTATTGCAAAATGATATTTATGGAGGTACTCGTAATTTGGTTGAAGCACAATTTGACAGATATAACATTGAATACACCTTTACTGAAGGATTGCATGTAGACGATTTTAGAAAATGTATAAAAGCTAACACCAAGCTTATATATATTGAAACACCTTCCAATCCCTTATTAAAACTTGTTGATATAGAGGCCATAGCTATCTTATCAAAAGCAAATGGTTTGTTGTCAGTAATTGACAATACTTTTGCAACTCCCATTATTCAAAAGCCTATTGATTTTGGAATTGATGTTGTAATTCATAGTGCAACAAAATATTTTGGAGGACACAGTGATATTAGCGCAGGAGCAGTAGCAACCAAACAAGAACATATTGACACCATTTGGAACTTAGCCAAAAACCTTGGTGGTAATTTGAGTGATTTTATGGTTTGGATGTTGGAACGAAGTATGAAAACTTTGGCAATACGCGTAAAAGCACAGCAAAAAAATGCTAAAAAAATTGCTAAAATCCTCAATAAAAATGAAGCGATTAGTCGTGTTTATTATCCAGGTCTTAAAAGTCATCCAGATTACAAATTGGCAAAAAGACAAATGAAGGGCTTTGGCGCTATGTTATCCTTTGATTTAGTTGATGATATTGATGCAGAACAATTTTTAAAATCATTGCATCTCATTAAACCATCTATGAGTTTAGCAGGTGTTGAGAGCACCATGATATTACCATCAATGACGTCTCATGCCTTACTGACTCCTGAAGATAGAGCAGCACAAGGCATAAAGGATGGTTTAATTCGATTTTCAGTAGGATTGGAAGAAGTTGAGGATTTAATGGATGATATTGAACAGGCAATAAAAGCTGTAAGTAACTTAAGTTTAGTAAAATAATAATATGAAGCTAGATATATTGGCTATAGGAGCTCATCCAGATGACGTAGAATTGGGTTGTGGAGCAACATTAGCAAAAGAAATTTCAAAAGGGAAAAAAGTAGGTATTATTGATTTAACAAGAGGTGAACTAGGAACTCGTGGAACAGCTGAAACTAGAGATGAAGAATCTACTGAATCAGCAAATATTTTAGGAGTTATCCTTAGAACTAACATGGAGTTTGCTGATGGGTTTTTTGTTAATGACAAACGACATCAAATTGAATTAATCAAGATGATTAGAAAATTTCAACCTGATATTGTGCTGTGCAATGCCATTGATGACAGACATATTGATCATGGAAAAGGAAGTAAACTAGTGAGTGATGCTTGTTTTTTAAGTGGATTATTAAAAATTGACACTAAGATTGAAGATGAAGATGGATGGCAGGAACCTTGGAGGCCTAAGCACGTTTATCATTATATACAATGGAAAAACATAGAACCCGATTTTGTTGTCGATGTGTCTGGTTTTATGAATAAAAAAATGGAAGCTGTTTTAGCTTACAAAACACAGTTTTTTGATGCAAAGAGTAAAGAGCCTGAAACACCAATATCTAGTAATAATTTCACAGATAGTATTGAGTATCGAGCACGTGACTTAGGAAGGCTAATAGGAGTGGAGCATGGAGAAGGCTTCACAGTAGAACGTTACGTTGCAGTAGATAGCTTATATAATTTAAAATAATTATTAAAAAAATCTTTGCAGAAAAATTGAAATAATATACATTTGCAGTCGCGTTGAAAAGCGTATTAAATGGTGGTTGTAGCTCAGTTGGTTAGAGCATCGGTTTGTGGTACCGAGGGTCGTGGGTTCGAGCCCCATCTTCCACCCAAGAAGGCAAAGCTTCTCAGAAATGAGAAGCTTTTTTTGTGGAATTAACTAATAAAAAAAGCCTTTCTAATTAGAAAGGCTTTTTTATTATTCTATGATAAAGAATTAGTTTCCAGCTGTTTTATCAACCGCCTTATCAGCAACAATTCTAGTTGGTCTATTTGCAAGTTCCCAAGCTGTATAGAATACTAAACGTGTTCTATTTTCTAACAAATCATATTCAATTTTATCTGGAGTGTCACTTACCTTGTGATAATCGTCATGAGTACCATTAAAATAAAATATAATTGGAATGTTATTCTTAGCGAAGTTGTAGTGATCTGATCTGTAATAAAAACGGTTTGGATCGTTCTCATCGTTGTAAGTATAATCAAACTCAATGTTTGTATATTTTTTGTTTACCTCTTCAGAAAGGTTATGAAGTTCAGTACTTAGCTTATCACTTCCAATTAAATACAAATAATTTCTATCACCTTCTCGTTTTGGGTCTATACGACCAATCATATCAATATTTAAGTTAGCAACCGTATTTGTCAATGGAACTAGAGGATCAATATCTGTATAATACTGAGAACCTAATAGGCCTTTTTCTTCGCCAGTTACATGTAAGAAAATAATAGAACGTTTTGGTGATTGTCCTTTTTCAGCAGCAGCTTGAAATGCTTCTGCAATTTCCAAAATAGCCATAGAACCAGAACCATCATCATCAGCACCATTATATACTTCTCCTTTATCATTAACACCAACATGGTCTGAATGTGCACTAATTATAATATATTCGTCTGGATAAACACTTCCTTTTACAAACCCTGCTACATTTTTTGAAACCATTTGTTCACTCTTATTTCTTTGATTTAGTGTAACAGTAGTAGAAAGTGTTTTTGGTGTATTTGAACTTAACAATTTGTCTTCAATAGAATTTACGGCAGCTTCTGTTATCATCATATACAGCATTTCACTCGAATCGTCATTATTTGATTGTAATGATAAACCAAGTGAGCTGTTTGATTCAGCTCTGCTTTTATAGATAGACGCATAGTAATTAAAGGCAGCATCATCAACAATTAAAAATGCGGCAGCTCCATTAGCTTCAGCAGCTTCACGTTTAAAGCTACGTGCTGTTCGTGCTCTAGAAGACCATCTCGATTTTTCAGAAGTACCAGAAACGATATAAGTTCCATCAGCAGTTTGCGGCTCTCCTTCTTTAGCAATGATTATTTTCCCTTTTACGTTTAAGTTTTTGTAATCGCTGTAGTTTTCATCGTCAACACCATATCCTACGTAGACAATTTCGTTAGCATTAATTAAACCTGAAGATGAAGGACTTAAGGATACAATATCCTCAAAATTAGTTAAATCTTTACCGTTTAATGTTAAGCTAACTTCAGGTGTATATAGCTGATTTAATTTTACATCCTGAAAATAATTTCCATTAGCTTGTAATGGTGCAATATTTCCATTTGTATAAAAGTCTTTAATGTAATTTACAGCCATTTCATGACCAGCTTCACCAGTGTTTCTACCTTGAAATCCATCAGAAGCGTAAGTGTAAAGCATTTCTTTTAATTCGGCAGATGTAATGGTTTGTGCAAACTCAGTGACATCAAATGGAGCAGCTTTTACCGTTGTTTTAGGTGCATTCTCTTTAGACGAACCGCAAGCCAATAGAACTGCTGTAACACCTAAAATAAATATTGATTTTTTCATCCGTTTTTTTTATTTAATAATAAGATGTGCGATATTACAAAAAACTGAGACCTATTTTAAAGTTTAATTAGTTCTTTTAACAAACTTTAACACATTTAATCATCAAGTTTTAATCTGGTTTCTTGATTGGCTAATTGCCATGCCGTTGCAAAAATTAAGCGTGTTCTTTTCTCAAGAAGTGGATAGTTTATTTTGTCTGGAGTATCAGAAATTTGATGATAGTCTTCATGCTCGCCATTAAAGTAGAAAATTACTGGAATATTATGACTTGCAAAGTTGTAATGATCTGACCTGAAATAGTAACGATTATTATCGTTTTCATCATTGTATTTATAGTCTAAATCAAGATTATAAAAAGTATTGTTTACTTCTTCTGATATATAATGAAGCTCTTTACTTAATCGGTCGGCTCCAATGATATATACATAGTTTGGATTATCTTCATGCGATCTGTCTACACGACCAATCATGTCTATATTTAAATTTGAAACTGTTTTCTCTAAAGGAAACACAGGATTATTTACATAATATCTTGAGCCTTGAAGTCCAGCTTCTTCTGCAGTGAGATGTAGAAATAGAATGGAACGCTTTGGACCTAAACCATCTTTTTTGGCAAGGTTGAAAGCTTGTGCCATTTCTAATAATGCAACTGTTCCAGAGCCATCATCATCAGCACCATAAAAAATATTCCCGTCTTCATCAATACCCTTATGATCCAAATGAGCCGAAACAACGATTACCTCGTCTGGTTTTTCAGATCCTTCAATATATGCTATAACATTTTCAGAACCATTTTGGTCTATTCCTAAAACATTTTTAGGAATGTGTTGAAAATAAACGGAGTTAGCTAATGGTGAAGAAATATCTTGCGAGATGTAATAATCTTTCAAATAATTAGCAGCACGTTTTTGTCCTACAGTTCCAAGACCTCTACCTTGAAATTCTTGAGATGCAAATTGATATAAATGTTGTTTTAACTCTGTTGAAGTTATGGTATTTGCATAATGCACTATTTTTTCAGGTTGCTCAATAGAAATACCATCTTTTATGTTTTGGATTTTTTCTTTGTAGCTGAGGGTAGCACACGAGCCAACGATTGATAGCGCAGAAAAGCAGATTAAAAACTTCATTAACTAAATTAATTATCAGGCAAATAACGTAAAAAAATAGTTAATCTTCAATTTCAATATCTTCTAATTCTTCCAAGGTTTCTTCATCATCCAGCTTTTGCTGTTCAATGGTGTCTTCATCCACATTAATCTCGTTTGGTTTTAACGCATTATATATAGCTAAACCTAAAGAAATAATGATTACTACAAATACGACTTTTATGATTCCTGTACTTTTTCCCTCTTTTTGAAAAAGTTTTAAGGCGATTAACCCAAGAATAAATGCAGATACAATAGGTATCAAGGCAATTAATCCAAATGGAAGTATTGATAATGCTAATCCGACTATTGTTAAAATAATACTTAATGTAATGACTAATACTCTCATAATATTAATGTTTTAAACCTGTTGCACTTTGTATTTTAAGTTCACCATTTCCAACAGGGACTTTAAATTTGGCATAAACTGGAATTTTATTGGCATCTGCAGTAAGCCAAAGCAGATTATTATTCTCACCAGAAAGGACATTATTGTTTAAAGAAACAGAAAGCTTGTAGCATTCTTTTTTGCCAATTTTTGTTGTAATGGTCTCTTTTCCTAATAAAGTTAACTTCATTTTAGTTTCTTCATTATCGAATAAAATAGTGAATGTGTCCGAGCTGCCAATGGCGGCTTTATGAATGTCTAAATTTCTGATGTAATAAATAGTAGTTACAATATCATTAGTTTTTGCTCCAATAGTTAAGTTTTTGTTTTCGTCCCAATAGGTTCCATTCTTTCTTCTTTTAGTTTTTACGCTCCTTACTTTATTCAGGCTTCTATCAAAATTATACTGCATTTTTTTATAGTAACCTCCTTCATTTATTTCACGTTTATGTAAATATGGTGTTAGATTTTTTGGATTTACGTAAGTTTCATAAATGTCATAGATTTTAAAAAAATTATCCCATTTACTAAAGGTCTGAGCTTTACATCTTAATCTCATTAATGTAGCTTTAGAAGTTTTAACCTCCTTAGTTTCCATTGTTACCTGAGCCAAATCTGTCATTAGTCCAGACATGTTGTATGATGCACTAAAAGTTAATTTTTCACCAGCAGCAATTGTGTTATTCTGACCATTTATGGATAAAGAAATTAATAATGCAATGGTTAATAGTATACGATTCATGTGATTTTTTATTAATAACGAAAATGCAATCATTTATTGTGCCGAAAACGAATTGTTAAATCAAAGATTGTAATTTTTTCACGAAAAACAATAAATAATTTTATAAACTGACTTATGTCATGGTTTTTGCCTTTTTTGAGATGTATTTTAGAACATATTTTTGAGTTATGAAGACAATACTACTGCCAACAGATTTTTCACAAAACTCTTTAAATGCGATTAATTACGCAATCAAAATGTTTAAAGATGTTGATTGTACTTTTTATGTATTAAATGTTCATAAAGCTTCATCGTTCATATCTGATGATTTAATGACTGCCTCACCATCAGTAAATTTATATCAGGCAATTATTGATACGGCAAAAAAGTCCTTAGATAATTTGATTCAAAGTATTAAATCTAAGAATAATAACCCAAAACATAAGTTATTCCCCATTGTAGATTATGATAATTTTATTGATTCTATAAACCAAATCTGCGAAGTAAAAAAGATAGATTTAATTGTCATGGGAACAAAAGGAGCTTCAGGATTGGAAAAAGTCTTTTTTGGCAGTAATACAGTAAGAGTTATGCAAAGGGGAAGTGTACCTGTTTTGGCAATTCCTGATAATTTTAAATATAAGAAACCTAAAAAGATTGCTTTTCTTTCAAATTATTTAACCAAATATGACAGTAAAGACTTATTCGTTTTACAAGAAATCATACAATCTAATCATTCAACTGCTCATATTTTACATGTTTCACAGGATGTTGTACTCACGGAAGTTCAAGAAAAAAATATAAAACGAATAGATAAATTATTTGCTGATTCTTCTCATAAATTTATTGATTTAAAAGGAGAAGAAGTATTTAAGGAGGTTAATGATTATATTAAATTAAACAACATTCATTTAATCGCTATGGTAAACAAGAAGCATTCTTTTTTTGAGCGCTTTTTCACAACACACACTGTTGAAGATTTTGGTTTTAAATCAGACATACCCATTTTGGTAATGCCCAAGCGTTAAATAAGTAAAAGAAGGCGAAGTGTGTTTACCTTTCGCTTCATTATTGATAGGCTTTTTCATCATATAGTGAACTGATTAATATCATATTTAAGTTAATCATAAGTATTTATTTTCATGTAAATGACACGTAAAATGGACACCAAGAAAAACTTAGTACTTAAATTTCATCAAAACCTTGGAAAACTATTTTTTGCTATGGCCGCAATAGATGGAAATGTAAGACGAGAAGAAATTGATAAACTAAAAGAAATAGTAGATAAGGAATGGTT
>CAZRDG010000107.1:0-7762 GCA_964598775.1 uncultured Lacinutrix sp. | reverse complement strand
ATATATGTTGCCATGATGATGGATTTTTCATAATTTAAGTGCACCACATTTGCTGCGTTTTTTAAATCGGCTAATTGAATATAGCCTATAAACTCGCTCGCTGCTAACTTAATTCCTAAAAGCTGACCCATTAAAGCCATGTCTTCTTTTGCGACGCCAATAAGCCACATTAATGGCGCAAAAATATAGCCCAAAATGAACTCTAATGATAAATTTTCATAAGGTGTATTTGCTACTATCCACTCATTGATACCTCCAATATGACCTATTTGTAAAAAGATAAAATTCACCATGGCTATAAAGGCTACAAAAACCAATAACATAGCACCAACATTAACTGCAAGACGCAATCCTTCAGTAGTTCCGTTGGCAATGGCATCAAGAATATTACTGCCAATTTTATCTGAGGAAACACTCACATCTGTATTTATCTTTTCTGTTTGAGGATATAATATTTTAGATATTACAATCGCTCCAGGAGCAGCCATTACTGACGCTGCAAGTAAGTGCTTTGCATATTGCAATCTGAGTACTGGATCATCACCTCCAAGAAATCCTATGTATGCTGCTAATACAGCTCCAGCAACAGTGGCCATACCACCAATCATAACAAGTAGCATTTCAGATCTATTCATTTTTTCTAAGTAAGCTTTTATAAGCAAAGGAGCTTCTGTTTGACCTAGAAAAATATTACCTGCTACACTTAAACTTTCGGCTCCAGATATTTTAAGTAATTTGGTGAGAAGCATACCAAATGCTTTAACAACCCATTGAATAATTCCTAAATAGAATAGCACTGAAGTTAATGCAGAGAAAAAGATGATAGTTGGTAGGACTTGAAAGGCAAATATGAACCCAAAAGTATCCATATCTACAACTAAGCCTTCGAATAAAAACTGACTTCCCGCTCTGGTAAAGTCCAACACCTTAACAAAAATGCCCCCAACAAACTCAAAAGCATTTTTTATAAAATCAACTTTTAATACACCAATAGCGATTAATAGCTGAAAAGCGAGTCCAATGCCAACCGTTTTCCAGTTGATGGCTTTTTTGTTACTACTGAATAAAAAGGCAATAAAAATTAAAGAGATCATTCCTAATATGCCTTTCCAGATGCTTGTAAAAGATGTGCCTTCGTTAGGATATATAGCACTTACAGGAGTGATACTTTGAGCTTCTTTTTTGATAAAGGATTTGAATTTATAATTCACTTCATTTTCAGTAAACACAAGGGTTGAATCTGTTTTTTCAGTGATTTTATAGCGTCTTATAGTGTCGTTGGGTTGGTTGTAATAAAACACCAACAAATTATTTTGAAGAATGTAATCTCCTGAAGCTACTAAATTATCTTTAGCACTAAGTGCGTAGTTGAATTCTCCAGCAGCCAGTGATAGTGTGTCGGCTTCTGAATTTATATTAAAAAGTGATTCATTATTTTGATTTGTAATGGCATCAAACTGCCATGTTTTCTCAATGTCTTGAGCAAATATGGTCGTGATTGTAAACACAATTGCTCCAATGAATAAAACACTTTTTTTCATAAGTAATATTTTAGTTGCGTTTTGAAATTTCGTCACGAAGTCTTGCAGCTGTTTCGTAGTCTTCGTTGGCGACAGCTTGATCAAGTAGATTATGTAGTTCGTCTAGTGTTTTGTCTTTAAAACCTGCTGGAGATTTGGTTTCAATTTCTTCGGCAAGAACTTCATCCAATAAAATATTGTCGTCCTGCTTTTCTTCATCTTTATTCGGATTTACTTTTAAATAAATTCCAGCTTTATCCAAGATGTTTTTGTAAGTAAATATTGGGGCATCAAAACGCAATGCAAGCGCAATAGCATCGCTTGTTCTGGCATCAATAATTTCTTCAATTTTATCACGTTCACAAATTAAACTGGAATAAAAAACACCATCAACTAACTTATGAATGATTACTTGCTTTACAACAATATCAAACCTATCAGAAAAATTTTTAAATAAATCGTGGGTAAGTGGACGAGGTGGTTTTATTTCCTTTTCTAAAGCAATGGCAATAGATTGTGCTTCAAAAGCTCCAATAACAATTGGTAATTTTCTATCTCCATCAACCTCGTTTAAAATTAGAGCATAAGCTCCATTTTGTGTTTGGCTATACGAAATGCCTTTTATGTTAAGACGTACTAAACTCATAATTATTAAAAGACAAAGAACTGTTTAAATTAGGACTTTACCAAACTGCCAATGGCAGAATTAGACGTAATGCAATTTAAACAGTCCTTTTATCAATACAAGTTAAAAAATTTTAAGCGTTTTGTGCTTTAAATTCTTTTAATTTTTCGATAAGTGTAGGCACAACTTCAAATGCATCACCTACAACGCCATAGTCTGCAGCTTTAAAAAATGGTGCTTCAGAATCAGTGTTTATAACCACTTTAACTTTAGAAGCATTAATTCCGGCTAAATGTTGAATTGCACCAGAAATTCCTATGGCAATATATAAGTTTGATGCTACTGGCTTACCTGTTTGACCAACGTGCTCGCTATGTGGTCTCCAACCTAAATCAGATACTGGTTTTGAGCAGGCTGTTGCTGCTCCTAAAACTTCTGCTAGTTCTTCAATCATTCCCCAATTTTCTGGACCTTTTAAACCACGACCACCAGATACTACGATATCAGCATCTGCAATAGATACTTTGTCTGCTGCCTTATCAACAGATTCTACTTTTACATTTGATGAGGATAGAGTAGGAGAAAAGCTTTCCATGGTTGCATTTCCAGAAGACTCTACCAGTCCGAAAGAGTTATTTGAAACAGCGACAACTTTAACATCAGTGCTTATTTCTGTGTAGGTAAAAGCTTTGTTAGTAAACGCAGTACGCTTAACTACAAATGGACTTGTGCTTGTTGGAAGTGCTACGACGTTTGAAGCGTAGCCAGCATCTAGACCAATAGCCAATAAAGGCGCTAAATAAATACTATCTGATGTTGAACTTAATACGACAACCTTAGAGTCTTCAGCAGTAGCAGCTTGTTTAATTGCATCTGCATACACTTTGGCATCAAAACCGTTTGCGTTTGAAACATTTAAGACTTTATCTACACCATACTTTCCTAATTCTGATGCATCGTTGGCATTAAACGTTACAGCTGTAACAGAAGTGCCTAATTGGTCAGCGACTGCTTTTCCGTAGGAAGCCACTTCAAGAGCTGATTTTTTAAATTTTCCTTGATCTGATTCTATATATACTAAAACTGACATTTTAATTTTTTTTATTGATGATTAAATCACTTTAGCTTCGTTATGAAGTAAGTTTACTAATTCGCCTATGTTGTCTGGAGACACTAAAGTTACAGCACCTTTTGGAGCAGGTTTTTCAAACTTTACTGAAGTAGTTTCAGCATTTGCTCCAGCACTTTCAACGACTGTAAGTGGTTTTTGTCTCGCCATCATAATTCCTCTCATGTTTGGAATACGTAAGTCACTTTCTTCAACCAAGCCTTTTTGTCCACCAACTACTAATGGAAGCGAAGTTGAAACGGTTTCTTTACCACCATCAATTTCTCTAACGGCTTTTGCATTTGTACCATCAATTTCTAAGCCAATGCATTTGTTTACAAAATTTGCATCTGTAAGGGCTGCAATCATTCCTGGTACCATACCTCCATTGTAATCAATAGATTCGCGACCAGCAATAACCAAATCAAAGCCTCTTTCTTTAATTACGTTTGCAAGTTCCTTGGAAACGGCAAAACCATCTTTTGCGTCAGCATTGATTCTTATAGCTTCATCTGCACCAATAGCTAATGCCTTTCTTAAAGTTGGTTCCGTTTCTGGACCACCAACATTGGCAACAGCCACCGAAGCGCCTTGCTTTTCTTTAAACCACATGGCGCGAGTAAGACCAAATTCGTCATTAGGATTAATAACAAATTGCACACCATTAGTGTCAAATTTAGTGTCGCCATCAGTAAAATTGATCTTTGATGTAGTGTCAGGAACGTGACTTATACATACTAATATTTTCATCTGTAAATTTTTGTTTAAACGTATTAATTTTTGAGGTTACGAAGGTAATCAAAATTCTAATAATTTCCTATGCACGCATAATAAATATTTAAACGTTCGTTTCTCTTATTTTTTTATCAATAATTGTTACTTTTGCTGTTCTAATAATTAATTGTACATGAAAACAATCCAGTTTAGAGAAGCCGTTTGTGAGGCCATGAGTGAAGAAATGCGTAGAGACGAAAGTATTTACTTAATGGGAGAAGAAGTTGCCGAATACAATGGTGCTTACAAAGCTTCAAAAGGTATGTTAGACGAATTTGGTGCAAAACGTGTTATCGATACACCAATTGCCGAACTAGGTTTTGCAGGAATTGCTGTAGGTTCAACCATGACTGGAAATAGACCTATTGTAGAGTTTATGACCTTTAACTTTGCTTTGGTTGGTATCGATCAAATTATCAATAATGCAGCAAAAATTAGACAAATGTCTGGAGGACAATTTAAATGTCCAATCGTATTTAGAGGCCCAACAGCGTCTGCTGGACAGCTTGCTGCAACACACTCTCAAGCTTTTGAAAGTTGGTATGCTAACACACCTGGACTGAAAGTAATTGTTCCTTCAAACCCTTACGACGCGAAAGGTTTACTTAAAGCTGCTATTCGTGATGACGATCCAGTTATTTTTATGGAAAGCGAGCAAATGTATGGCGATAAAGGTGAAGTACCAGAAGGTGAGTATATTATTCCTATTGGTGTTGCTGATATAAAACGAGAAGGAACTGATGTTACAATCGTGTCTTTTGGTAAAATTATCAAAGAAGCTTATAAAGCTGCAGATGAATTGGAAAAAGAAGGTATTTCATGTGAGATTATCGACTTAAGAACCGTTCGTCCAATGGATCATGATGCCATTCTTAATTCGGTTAAAAAAACAAATAGATTAGTCATTTTAGAAGAAGCCTGGCCTTTTGGTAATGTGGCAACAGAAATTACTTATCAAGTACAATCTCAAGCCTTTGATTATTTAGATGCACCAATTATAAAGATCAATACAGCAGATACTCCTGCACCTTATTCTCCAGTCTTATTGGAAGAATGGTTGCCAAATAGTAACGATGTTGTTAAGGCTGTAAAAAAGGTTATGTATAAATAACCAATAAAAAGTTTACATTTACGTTATATAAACTTCATCAACTTTTGATGAAGTTTTTTGTTAGTATGAAATATAAATTACTTTTCTTCTTTTTAATTTCTGGAATTTTTCTGGTAAAAGCACAGACCAAAGTTGGTGGCCATGTGTTTGATGCAAATAATGATCCTGTAGCTTTTGCCAATGTGATTTTTAAAGGGTCATCAGAAGGAACCATAACAGATGAAAATGGTCGATTTTATATAGAATCTGATGAAACATGGCAAGCCATTATTATTTCTTTCATTGGCTATGAAACAATCGAATTGCCATTAGAAAAGAGAGTAAATCTCGATTTAAAACTTATTCTAAATGAATCTGCAGCGCAGTTGGATGAGGTTGTATTAATCACTGGAAAACAGTCTAAAAAAAATAATCCAGCTATTGATATTCTCAGGAAAATTTGGGCCAACAAACGTGAAAACGGATTAAAACGCTTCAAACAATTCGAGTATGATAAATACGAAAAAGTTGAATTTGACATCAATACTATTGATAGTGCTTTAATAAAAAGTAAGTTGTTTCGAGGTATGGAGTTCGTTTTTAATCAAGTAGATACTTCTAGAGTTACAGGAAAAACCTACTTGCCAATGTTTATTAACGAAGCAGTTTCAAGGGTTTATGGTGATAACACAATTAGTAAAGTAAAGGAAGTTTTAAAAGGAAATAAAAATTCTGGTTTTAATGATAATCAGGTCATCATCGACTTTGTTGATGATTTGTACTCCGATTATAATGTGTATGATAACTACTTAAAATTCTTTGATAAAAGTTTTGTGAGTCCTTTGTCCAGAACAGGAATTCAGACTTATAATTATGTCTTATCAGATAGTACTTTCATTGATAATAAGTGGTGTTACAATATTATTTACTATCCAAGACGAAAAAACGAACTCACGTTTAAAGGTGATTTTTGGGTTGCAGATACAACTTTTGCTATCAAGGAAATTAATTTGCAAGCTTCAAAAAGTGCCAACATTAACTGGGTAAAAGAAATTTATATCGAGCAAGAATTTGAAGTGCTTAACGATTCGTTATTTCTAGTAAAGCGTGATTATATGATGTCTGATTTTGCCTTCAGCAAAAAGGAGAAATCGCGAGGTGTTTATGGAAAGCGCACCACACTATATAACAATTATCAATTTGATGTTCCTAAGGACAAAAAGTTCTATGACGAAGAAGTGTACTATTATGATAAAGATGTTTATGATAGAGACGACAGTTTTTGGGATGAAAATAGACTTGAAAAATTAAATAAAGACGAAGTTGGTGTTTACAAAATGTTAGACACTTTAAAAACGGTTACAAAGTTTAAACGTTTGTACAACTTAGGAAGCATTTTGTCGTCGGGTTATATTGAGTTTAATACATTGCCTTTAGATTATGGGCCTATTTTTTCAACTTTTGGGTTTAATGATGTTGAAGGATTACGACTTAGAACAGGAGGAAGAACTTATTTTGGTAGAAATGATATTTGGCGATTAGAAGGCTTTATGGCTTATGGTTTTAGAGACGATAAATTTAAGTATGGAATTTCAGGAAAATGGTTGTTAGATAAGAAAAACCGACTCATTATTTCGGGTGGAAATCGAAGAGATGTAGAGCAAATAGGAGCGAGTTTAACCACATCAACAGATGTTTTAGGCAGAAGCTTGGCATCATCATCTGTGGTTGGTACTGGAACTAATGATAAATTGACCTCCATAAATTTAACGAGCTTTGCTATTGAAATGGAACCTTGGCGAAATTTTATTTTAAGACTTGGTGCAAATTATAGGACTTTAGAATCTGCTTCAGACACCTTTAGTTTAGACTATTTTGATGATGAATCACCTTCAGGAATTGCCTCTGAAGTGAAGCAGTTTGAAACCACTTTGTCCATGTCGTATTTTCCAGGAAGAAAAATGACAGGTTTTGGCGTTGAGCGTCATGATGCTAATGATGATTATTCACGGTTGTTTGCCCAAGTTAGCTTTGGAGATAAAAGTGTTTTTAATGGTGATTTTGATTATACCAAAGTACAATTGTCTTATTTACAACCATGGCAAATTGGAGGTTTTGGTCGTCTGTACTCTACTGTTGAAGTCGGTAAAACTTATGGCGAAGTGCCACTAGGATTGTTAAGTGTCGTGCCAGGAAACCAATCGTATTTTTCAATTTATAACACCTTCTCACAACTTGATTTTTATGAGTTTGTGACAGACACATATGCGTCCTTACATTTAGAGCATAATTTTAATGGACGATTCTTTTCAAGGATTCCTTGGTTACGAAAATTAAATCTTCGCGAAATTGTTAGCTTTAGAACAGTTTGGGGAGAAGTATCAGATGCTAATAAAGCACTCAATGCCTCTGGACTTATTTACAGTGCTCCAGATAAGGAAATGTATTATGAATACAGTTTTGGAGTTGGTAATATTTTTAAAGTCTTTAGGTTAGATTTTAATTTTAGAGGTAACTATTTAGACCATCCTGACGCCAGAAAATTTGGTGTGACTGGAACATTTGGGTTTCATTTTTAGGAGGTTCGATTAACTTTTATGATATGAACTTTTTAAATTGTTTATATCAGAAGTTAAACGAAGTTC
>CAZRDG010000106.1:0-7767 GCA_964598775.1 uncultured Lacinutrix sp. | reverse complement strand
TTTGTATTGGTTGATATTCGCCACCAACCTCAGCCTATCGATTTAAATTTTATGGAATGGCTTGGTGAACATAGCGTTCCGTTTTGTATCATATTCACAAAAGCCGACAAGCTAAAACCAAAGGCTATTGAAAACCATGTTGAAGCCTATAAAAACATCATGCTTGAAACTTGGGAAGAAATGCCGCAATACTTTATCACATCGTCTTCAAAAGGAATTGGTCAAGAGGAGCTTTTGGAGTATATAAATACTATTAATACGTCTTTAAATTCTTAATTTTTTAATACCGCTTCAATAGGATTTCCTGTATTTCCGTTTGGAAAGCTAATACCCAACAATGCTGAAATAGTTGGCGCTATATCTACGATTTTGGTTTTTTGATAAGTACTACCCTTATTGATGCCTTTTCCATAAAATAATAATGGAATATGAGTATCATAATTAAACCCTGAACCATGTGTTGAACCCGTTCTGCTATACGAAATTGTTGCTGGATTATCAACATAAACAACGTCACCAGAACGTTTTTGATTAAATCCATTTTGTAACAATTCTTCAATTCCTGTTGTAAAACTTGTTGTCAAAAAAACTGAACTAGAATATGCTTTGTCTATAGACTTATATTTAATAATTTCATGAACAATCGCATTTTGAACTTCACTCAAATTAAGATTCAATTCCTTTAACTTTGCATGATTTAAAAAGATCTGATTATTACTTACATTCTCGATTAATTCCGTTGATTTATAGTTGTTAAACATAAAATTATTGAACATTTGTTTTTCATAATTAGAGTTAACATAATCCGCAGGTATTTTCACACTTTGTAAATACGCTGGTACATGAACAGCTCCATGATCAGCAGTTAAAAATACTGTGTATTCTTCTTTTCCAACCTTGGTATCCAAGGCTTCAAATAATCTTTTTAAATCTTGATCTAATCTTAAATAAGTATCCTGAATTTCTTTAGAATTTGCGCCAAAATTATGCCCAACATAATCTGTACTTGAATAACTTACCGTCAAAACATCAGTAATATTGTCTTTACCAAGACCTTCACCATCTATGGCTGCTATGGCGAAATCTGTAACGATACTATTACCATAGGGTGTTGTTTTTAAAATATCAAAACCTCCATTTTCCATACTTAGAGTTTTTAAATCGTAAGGAAATGAAGCTGTCTCTTTTCCTCTAAAACCGCTCTCAAAATCATTAACATCATCACCACTTTCAGTATAGGTTTTAATGTCATATAAGGTGTTCCATTCTTTCATATACTTTGCCACACTACCTCCATTATTATAGGCTTTCACCCAATTTGGCAATTCTGCCATATAATAAGTACTCGTAATAAATTTACCCTCTAGTTTACCTTGAAACCAATAAGCTGCATTTGCCGAATGTCCAGCTGGCAGTATAGCACCTCTATCTTTTAGTGAAATCCCAATGGATTTACCTCTCATTTGAGTAAACAATCTGTTTTCATCGGCAAAACTTGTGGTTTTCATTCTGTGCGGCGACATTTGCCCAGAAACATCCTCAGTACCAACTGAGGCAACAGAATCGTCTCCAGCGCAATAGACTGCTTGCTTTATATCTTTATCATACCAATTATTTGAAATAACACCATGATACTTTGGTGTAGTTCCTGTAAAAATCGAAGCATGTCCTGGCCCTGTATATGTTGGCACATAATTAAAATGGTTGTTTTTGCAATTAAAGCCTTCATTCATCATTCGTTTAAAACCACCTTCACCAAAACGGTATTCAAAACGGGTTAAATAATCGTATCTCATTTGGTCTACAACAATACCAATAACAAGTTTGGGATTGTCAGAATTATCTTGACAAAATGAAAGATTCGTTATAAAAATAATTGCAAAAAAGGTAAATAAATACTTCATGTTATGTTTAGTAATTGTGTTTTTCAAAAATAATAATTTTAGTAGGTTCAAATCTTAAATTTCCATTAAATAATGATTCATTTTTACATAATACAGATATCATACCAAGTTATATAAGCTACTATTATTCTTTTACAATAAATTACACACTAAACGTTATATTTTTTTACTTTAGCAGTAACTTAATTTAGCATGACATACCTTCATAATATTGGATTGTATTTCTTAATGATAAAGGAAATGTTTCGTAAACCAACTAAATGGTCTGTAATGAAACATTTAATTTTAAAAGATATTGACGACCTCATCATAGGGTCGCTAGGCATCGTTGCCTTTATTTCTTTCTTCGTTGGTGGTGTAATCACTATCCAAACCGCTTTAAACATTAGCAACCCTTTAATACCAAAATATCTGGTTGGATTTGCAACAAGACAATCTGTTATTCTAGAATTTGCACCTACATTCACCTCAATTATCATGGCAGGAAAAGTAGGTTCCTTTATTACATCTAGCATAGGGACTATGAGAGTGACTGAACAGATTGATGCCCTTGAAGTCATGGGAATAAACAGTCTTAACTATTTGGTTTTTCCAAAAACTATGGCCTTAATGTTGTATCCATTTGCCATAGCAATAGGTATGTTTTTGGGTATCTTAGGAGGAATGGCTGCTTGTGTACTCGGTGGATACACAACTTTAGACGATTACATTTTAGGTCTACAAACCGATTTTGACTCATTTCATATGACCTATTCGTTTATCAAGACGTTTATTTTTGCATTTGTATTAGCTACAATTCCATCTTTTCATGGGTACTATATGAAAGGTGGAGCACTAGAGGTTGGAAAAGCAAGTACGACATCGTTTGTTTGGACTGCAGTGGTCATCATTTTATTAAATTACATTTTAACTGATATGCTCCTAGGATAATGATTATAGTTAAAGACTTACATAAATCGTTTGGTGATGCACATATTCTAAAAGGCATAAGTACAACTTTTGAAAAAGGGAAAACCAATTTAATTATTGGTCAAAGTGGTTCTGGGAAAACAGTTTTGCTAAAGTGTTTACTTGGTTTATTTAAGCACGAAGGTGGCAGCATATCATATGAAGGTAGACGGTTTTCGAAATTATCTGAAG
This sequence comes from uncultured Lacinutrix sp., assembly GCA_964598775.1. Lineage (GTDB taxonomy): Bacteria > Bacteroidota > Bacteroidia > Flavobacteriales > Flavobacteriaceae > CAJQLB01. The sequence goes on along the minus strand of CAZRDG010000106.1, from coordinate 4,723 downwards.
ACCAAAAAAGAGAGCTAAGAGCAGACATTGGGATGGTTTTTCAAGGGAGTGCGCTTTTTGATTCCATGACCATTGCTGAAAATGTAATGTTTCCATTAAAGATGTTTACAAAAATGAGCAAAAGCGAAATGCAAGATCGTGTTGACTTTGTTTTAAAACGAGTGAATTTGTCAGATGCTCACCATAAAATGCCTAGTGAAGCTTCTGGTGGAATGCAAAAACGTGTTGCTATTGCAAGAGCAATTGTTAACAATCCAAAATATTTATTTTGTGACGAGCCAAATTCTGGACTAGATCCAAAAACTGCCATTGTTATTGATAACTTGATTCAAGAAATTACAAAAGAATATAATATTACCACAGTAATAAATTCTCATGACATGAATTCAGTCATGGAAATTGGAGAAACCATTCTCTTTTTAAAAGATGGTCTTAAAGCCTGGGAGGGCTCTAAAGACACTATTTTTAAAACAGATAATGAAGCGGTTACAGATTTTGTTTATTCTTCAAACCTCTTCAAAAAAGTTAGAAAAATGTATTTAGATGAAAATCAATAACTAATTTCTTTTAATTAATAATTTTTCAATATTCAATTCTTTTTTCAACCAATCATTGAGTTCTTGTTCTCTAACCGCCATAATACTATCAGTCAATGTTGTATTCCAACGAACTCTTGCAATCGCAATTGTATCTATTTTCATAAAGTCCGACGACTCCAACATTTTAGCATAACCAAAATATTGAAGATCTGAAAATTGAATTTTAGCATCCTTGGCTAATAACACAAAATCATCAGAGTCTAATGTATTGGTTGTTTTCTCAATTCTGATTTTGAGCGTATCAATTTGTGAGTTTAAATTTGCGATTAAACTATCTTTCTCTTCAAGTCTTTGATATGCATTATCTAATTGATCGATAATAATTTCGTAGCTCCTTTGATTATTTCCATTAAATTCTGGTTTAAAATTATAAATATTTGGATAGACACTTTTATCGCTCAAATTATTTTCAAGCGCATTTCTTATATCATCATCCAACTCACCAAAAAAGTCCAATTCGAGTATTTTATCTTTCATATTTAAATCAGACTTACGTAACCATAATTCGTCATTTTTAGTTATATTTTTATTAATAAACGTTTTATAATCTTTTTGATAACCACTCTCTCTTAAAACTTTAATAAACGTCCAAGTTGCCGGAATCATCACAACTATTGCCAACAAAGTAGCTAATCTCGCAATAAATCTTCTTTTCTTAGAGTTTACATATTTTTGCATTGGAAACCTTAATAGTTTCAATACAATAAACGTTGCTAGTGCTATAAAAATCGTATTTATTGTAAACAAATAAATCGCACCTAATGCATAAGTAAAACCTGTAGAACCCTCAGTAACACCAGCCTCAGCTCCTTTTGCCAAACCATATCCAACTGTGCATAATGGTGGCATTAAAGCTGTAGCTATAGCTACACCAAAAATTACTGAAGCAATTGTGCCTTTTTTTGTTCGTGCAATAATGAGCGCTAAACCACCAAAAAAGGCTATCAAAACATCTCTTATATCCGGACGCGTTCGAGCTAATAGTTCTGAAGAGTCTTCTTTAAACGGGAAAAATTTAAAAAACAAAAAGGCCGTTAGTACACTTAAAACCACCATCACTGCAAAGTTTATCAGTGATTTTTTTAAAGTATCGATATCATTAATAGCTATAGACATTCCAATGCCTAAAATTGGACCCATTAATGGTGATATTAACATAGCACCTATAACAACTGCTGTAGAATTATAATTAAGACCAGCTGATGCTACGAAGATTGAGCAAATTAAAATCCATGCTGTTGCACCTTTAAACGGAATGTCAGCTTTTATAGCATCAATAGTAGCGTCTCTATCTGTATCTTGTTTAAATCCGAAAATACCTGTCAAAAATTGTTTAGTGCTATTCACTAAGCCTTTAGCATCTTTTACAACGGCTTCTTTAGATTCTTCTACAATTTGTTCTTGAGCTTTCTCTTCTTCAGAGAAGTTGAACTTATTTTCTTGATTATCCATAAGATTCTCCAAATTTATCTTTTACTTTTTGCAACACTTTCTTAATATTTTGTTCCTTTTCTTTTGGAAAGATAAGCAATACTTCATCTTTATCAACAATTATATAATCATTCAAACCATCAATAATAACAATTTTATCTTTGTTGGCTCTAATCAGATTTCCTGACGCATTTTTTGTTAATGTTTTAGCATTAACTACTGCATTCTTATCTAAATCCTTATCAAGCTTATCATATAAACTTCCCCAAGTTCCTAGATCATTCCAATCAAAAGTTGCTGGTAAAACATACACATTATTGCTTTTTTCCATAATAGCATAATCAACTGAAATATTTTCAGCTTTACCATAATTTTCGCTTATAAAATCATCTTCAAATTCGGTATTGTAAACATCAATCCCTTGTTCAAATAATTGATATAATTCTGGCTGATTGTTTTTAAAGGCAGAAATTACGCTATTTGCACTCCACATAAAAATGCCTGCATTCCACAGAAAATTCCCTCTAGCTATAAACTCTTTAGCTGTGTCATAATCAGGTTTTTCCCGAAATTGACTAACCGACTTAATACTTGAAGCATTTGATTTATCAAATTCAATATAACCAAAACCTGTATTAGGAAATGTTGGTTTGATGCCTAAAGTAATTAAGGCATCATTAGCTGAACAAAAACTAAAAGCTTGTTGTACATTATTAGTAAAGGCTACTTCATCTTCAATCCAGTGGTCACTTGGTGCTACAATCATCACAGCATCTTTGTTTTCTTTTTGAATTTTTAAAGCAGCATATAATATACAAGGCGCTGTATTGCGCATTGCTGGCTCCAAAACTACTTGACGTTCAGTAACGTCTGGAAGTTGCTCAAACACCAAATCGTTATAACGCTCATTAGTAAGAATGAAAATATTTTCCTTCGGAATAATATGACTTAAACGGCTAAAGGTTTTTTGAATGAGCGTCTCACCTGTTCCCAACATATCGTGAAATTGTTTAGGAAAATTCTGCGTACTCACTGGCCAAAATCTTGAACCTACTCCGCCAGCCATTAATATGGCATAATAATTTTTGTTCATGCTACTAATTTAATAATTCTACTTCTGCATTAGGGTTAAAAAGATACAACTTTCCTGACTTCACTTCAACACATTCAATACGTTTCCGTCTTTTATTTCCTTTAATGAATGTTCGTCCGTTGTATAATTTAAAAGTTTTACCCAAAGGTATTTCAAATACAAAAGTTTTATCGTTCGTTTCGTCAAATTGCTTTAAGGCTAAGGCGAGTGACGTATCTGTGTCGCTGGATGCTTTTGGATTTTTAAAATGTTTCGCCAAAAATGGCAATAATTCATTTGGAAAAATATCTGGATTTAAAAATGGTAGCATCAAACGTTGAAAGGTCCTTTTCCATTCTATGCCATGAGGTTTTATGAATCGACCATATTCTTTATACGCTTCAAAATGTGCAATTTCATGAATCAAGGTGATTAGAAATCTGTATGCATTCAAATTCGAATTCACTGTGATTTGATGTCTCCCATTCGGCAATCGCTTATAATCGCCATGCCTAGTTTTGCGCTCATTTTTAACCAAAACGACCAAATGATCATGCATCAAAAGTTCCAAAACTTTTGGAATTGCTGTTTCTGGAATGTATTGCTCGAGCATATTTTGCATGCGGACAAAAATAAGAGATAAAATTGCGTCAGCATAACAAATCTTTTAAATTAGCAGGAATGAAGTCACACAAACTAGTTCTTCCCATAATCGTAGTTTCACAGTTTTGCTGTACATCACTTTGGTTTGCTGGTAATGGCGTCATGAACGACCTCGTTTCAACTTTTAATTTAGGCAATTCTGCTGTAGGACATTTAACTTCTGCAGTTCAGTTTGGATTTATTTCAGGTACACTAATTTTTGCGCTTCTCACTATTGCTGATCGCTTCTCTCCATCCAAAGTATTTTTTGTTTGTACTCTTCGGCCGTTTTGTACGCTAAGTTGATTCCCTGTCCACCAGCCGTACTTCCACCAGCTCTAAGTTTGTTCAGTGCATCCAAAATTTGATCTTTGTTTGCGCCTGATGTTGGAGGCAAGACCAGTCCTGCAGCGCCTGCATAAACAGCAATGGCCACGCGGTCTTCTTCACGCAATTCATTCACCAATAAGCGGAATCCTTTTTTGAGTAGCTCCAACTTTTCAGGATTGTTCATCGAACCAGAAACATCCAAGAGGAAAACTAGATTATTAGTTGGCAATTGCGCCTTTTCAATCGATTCACCTTTAATTCCAATCTTCAATAATTGGTGCTTCTTGTTCCAAGGACATTCCGCAAATTCCGTATTGATCGAAAATGGGTGTTCCCCAGTTGGCTCCTCATATTCGTAGGGAAAGTAATTGATGAATTCCTCCAATCTTACCGCATTCGGGTTCGGCAAATTATTGCGATTAATCATTCCACGAACATCGCTGTATGATGCACCATCAACGTCTATGCTGAAGGTAGAAAGTGGATCATCCGAAGTCGGCTTGAAGGCATTTTCTTGAATCGACTCGTAGCTTGAGTTTGAATGTTGATCGTCATAGTAACCTAAACGTCCAATATTTGATTCGTTGAGATTCGTAGAAACCTTCATTTGTTTCTTCGGAGTGTTGGCTAATCCTTTGCTGTTCATGAG
>CAZRDG010000105.1:0-7804 GCA_964598775.1 uncultured Lacinutrix sp. | reverse complement strand
CTAGAATTAGAGACAAGAACTTCATTGCCATTTATATCATATCCTAAGTCTCCATGTGAAGTTCTATTGGTAATGTGAGAAATTAAATTCATATTTTTATCAAAAGATTTTGTCCCTTGGTTAGGTCCAGAACCATCATTGTTAAATAAAATGACGACATAATTTCCTGACTGAGACATTGATACCCAATCGATACTTGAAAGCGATACACCAATATTTGTTTCAGAATAAATACTATCTAATTCGATATCATAAACAACAACCCAACAATCTGACCCAGTAGAAGGTTTCGTTCCATACAATGCTATATATTTATCATCTGTTGACACATTAGCTTCGCTTGAATGATGTGATAAAACATTATAATCATCAAAGTCTCGTCTAAAAATAGTTGTAGAAGTATAAGTATTTGGATCCATTAAGCGCTTTATAAAATAATGGTCAGAATCTGAGGTTTGAAAACTAAGCAAAGGGTTTGTATTACTAAAACCCATATTTCCAAATCCTGAAGCTATACCCAATAACTCATAGGTTGTACCATCCAATATTTTTGGAGTATAACCTGATAATACTATATAACTTCCATCAGAGTTCCATACTTGTCGCTTAGCGTAAGCATGTCTTAAGGTCATATTATCCCCTCCAAAATTTGAAAGACTAGATACTCTAGTCACATTATTACCAAAGTTTTCTTCTTCAAAGGTCTCTAGATAACCAGGAAGTGTACTTGGTGGATTATAATTAACATTGCTCATGCTTACATCAGGTGGATAAACCTGAGCATAAACATTATTAAACAACAATGAAAACAACAAAAAATATAAAGAATGCTTGAAGGCTAAACTCCAAGAAGTTGAGTAATTTAAGTAGGTCATTATTTAAGCTTTATTGGGAAACTTGGGGCATCCTCAATTATTTCATATTACAATTATACATAAAATATGTTTAAATGTTTATTTTATTCGATGAAGTGTATATTTTTGTAGGATATATCCTATATATACAATTATAAAATCAACAAATTATAGATATAGTTTAATATACGGTGATAATAATATTTTAGACTTTTTACAGAAAAAAAACAGTATTAATCTAAAATTAATGCAATTTGACAATTTAATAACGGTTTAATAAACTTAAGATATATATTTAGACTCGCTAAAAACCCTTTGATTTTTAATGAATAAGATACTTTATTATATTCAAAAATTTAAAATCTATATAACTAACTCTGCTTGGGTTTTATTGGGGTTAATCATTAGAACTTTGATAGTTATTTTTATTGTGTCGAAAATTGCAAATCAAATTGGATTATCAGATTTTGGTTGGTATAACTTGGCCATTTCAGTATTTACAATATTGTATGCTGTATCGACCCTTGGATTTGGAGACACCTTCATAATCAAATATTTTGTAAATGGGAAATTCAGCCCTGAAGAAATTTTAGGAACAACATTTATTAGTAGAATTCTTTGTTCATTATTTATTCTTTTACTTTTAGCTTTTTGGGTTTCAAATTTCACCAACTATAATAACTCTTGGGTAATTGTCATTGCTAGTTTAGCTATGCTATTTCAGTCATCAGAGGTATTTAAAGCTTATTTTCAATGGAAATTAAAGGCTAAAGTTTATGTACCTGTTGACTTATTTTCTCTTATCATTGTTGCAATATTATTAATTTATGGGCTTTTCAAAGGCTATGGTTTATTTTATTTTATTTCTATCTATGCTTTAGAACGATTCCTTATATTAATTGGTTTGTTATTTTATGTAAATAATGAGATTAGCCTTAAACGATTCATTTTCAACCTTAAACTTTTTAAAGCTTTATTTATTCAAGCGTGGCCATTATTACTAGGGGCAATATTAACAGCTCTTTATGCACGTTTTGATCAGGTGTTAATAAAATACTTTTTGACTGCTGAAGATTTAGGTCTTTATGGCACTGGAATTGTTTTATGCCAAATGTGGCTCATCATTCCTAGTTTGATAATTCCAATTGTTTTACCCAAAATAGCTGAGTTTAAAAACCTATCAAATAAAATTAAATATAGAGATACTCTGTATATGCTATATGGTGTGCTAAATTATTTAGCAATTCTTATAATAATTTTTATTTTTGTTTTTGGTGAACTAATAATCAAGTACTTGTATGGAGTTGAATATTTGGATAGTGTGTTTATTTTAAAAATTTTGATATTGAATTTAATAATTCAATTTCAGAGCCATTTAACATCAAGTGTTTTGATAATTGAAAATGAAGAGAATTATTTATTCAAAATAAAATTAGTCAGTGTTGTTACAAACATATTATTAAACGTATTATTACTATCTATATTTGGTGTTCGATTTGCGGCCTATTCTTTATTAATATCCTCTATTTTGTCATGGGTAATTTTAGCATATTTTAATAAAACAATGCTAAAGTTAATGAAGCTAAACATAAAATCGTTCTTGCTACCATTACACATTAAACAATTGCTGAAATGAAATATTTATTATTTGTCTTATTAGTCATTTTTGCTACAAGTTTAGATAGATATCTTTATAATGCTGGTCTGTTCCCATTAAAGCCTGCTCAGTTCTTTATTCCTTTGTTTTTATTCACTAGTGTTTTAGTTTATAAATTTGACCTGTATCTGCGTGTTATAAAAACACATACTTTTAGATTCTTCCTTATCTTTTTTTTCTTTTCAGTAGTCTTTTCGATAAATAGCGAATCATCATATGAGGTCATAATAACTGATATAGTAAACAAGATTATTACTTTATTACTATATACAATGGCAATGTGCTTTTTTTATAAATATGAAGGAAAATACGTAAAAGCTTTCTTCATTACATCCATAATTGTTTTAGGTTTAAGTATATGGTATGACATTTTTTACGGTCTTAATCATATTATAATTAACTTGCGAAAAGGAGGGTTTTCTGGTAACCCAAATATTGGTGCTTCAGCTCTGAAATTTTTAGGATTCTGCTTAGTTATTTGTTTAAAAAACAGTAAAGTGAGGTTAGTCTTATTACTGTTCTTAGCAAGTACAATTTTTATTACTTTCTCTAGAAGTGGACTGCTATCACTAATCATAATGATTGTGTTATTATTAGTGAACCAATGGAGCCCTAAGTTTAATGTTAATGGATGGAAAATAATAACATCTTTTTTTAAAATCGTTGCTATTTTATCAGTATCATATATTTTATTATACAATATTGCAGACTTTATTCAAAAGCAAATTCCTGAATTTTCCGAAGGAACAGCAGCTAGACGTATTGATTTTATATTAGGTAGAAGTAATAGTAATGATATTTTGTTTTTAGATCAAGGTGAAGCAGGTAGAGAAACCGTTGCATTAAATTTTATTAATTTATTTAAAGAAAATCCTTTTGGATATGGTTCAGGTTATGCAGGTGATGATCAAATTTATACAACAAGTCCACACAATTATTTTTTAACTGCTGCTGTGGACTTTGGTATTATTGGTCTCTTGGCTCTCATTTGGTTTATTTTTATTGGGTTTAAGTCTGCAATAAAAAATAATTACTATTATTACTTCATATTCACTGTTTTGCTCTTTTTTGAATGCTTTATTTCACATGACTTATTCACCGAAAGAGCAATTATTATATCCTTGGCATTTATAGATTATAAATTAAATTTAGAAAAAGAAGAAACCATTTAAATATGTGTGGCATATACGGAACAACTTTAAAGTATAACGAATCACAAGTCATAGACAAACTGAAACGTACAGCGTTTAGAGGTCCTGATAAAATGGGATGGCAATTTTATGAGCAAAACAAACACCAAATTATTTTTGGTCATAATAGATTATCAATTATAGATTTAGATCCAAGATCTAACCAGCCTTTCACTTATTACGAACATATTCATATCGTTTTTAATGGTGAAGTTTATAATTTCAAATCTATTAAAGATACACTTATTAAACTTGGATATAAATTCAAAACAACTAGTGACACTGAAGTTCTATGCGCGGCATATTTGGAGTATGGACAGGATTGTGTGCATTATTTTATAGGAATGTTTGCTTTTGTTATTTATGATGAAAAAAAACAGCTATTTTTTGGAGCTAGAGATCGTTTAGGTCAAAAACCGTTCTATTATTATCATGATGGTAAATCTTTTGAGTTTGCCAGTCAGATATCATCCATTCAATTGCACATGAACAATCTTACTATTTCTAAACGTGCAATTTCGTATTACTTATCATGGGGAAATATACCTGATCCGCAAACAATTTTCAACGAAATTAAAAAACTAAAAGCTGGACATTCATTTACTTTTGATTTAAAAACAGGAGATTTTAATAATAAGCCATATTGGGATATTGACTTTAAAGGTAAAAATACTTTTAAAGGATCATACAACGATGCCAAACAAGAACTCAATAAGTTACTGAAAGATGCGGTTTCCACGAGACTATTCGCAGATGTTCCTGTCGGTGTTTTTCTTTCAGGAGGAGTAGATTCTTCATTAATTGCTGCGAAAGCAACTGAAACATCATCCTCAAAAATAAAAACCTTCTCCGTAAAATTTAACGAAAAGGGGTTTGATGAAAGTAAATATGCACAACAAGTAGCAGACCATTTACAAACTGATCATCATGTCATAGAATGTAATTATAAGGAAGGCATTGATCTTATCGATAATTTCAGTCATTATTATGATGAACCTTTTGCTGATTCCTCTGCTATTCCGTCAATGCTGCTATCTAAATACACAAGGCAACACGTGACTGTTGCGCTTTCGGGTGACGCAGGCGATGAAGGCTTTATTGGTTATGGCAGATATAATTCGGCTTTAAAGAAAAGTAAATTATATATGCTTCCAGAGTCTTTAAGAAAACTCTCTGCAACTAGTTTAAATTTAAGTCCAAATTATAAACTCAAAGTAATTGCTAAGGCTCTTCAGCTTAAAGATTCAAATGACGCATATTTAAGAGCCATGACTGGTGTTGATCAATCCTATATAAAAACAGACTTTAACTATCATGATGTTGAAGAGCTGAAATATTTAATTCATAATCATAAAAATTTGATAGAACGTATTTCAGATTTTGACACCAAAACTTATCTCAATTGGGACATAAATACAAAAGTGGACAGAGCGTCTATGGCATTTTCTTTAGAAGCTCGTTCGCCACTTATTGATCATCGTGTAATTGATTTTGCAAATTCATTACCTACTGACTTTAAATTTAAAAAAGGGAAAACGAAGCGCATTTTAAAGGATATCTTATACCAATCCGTACCTGAACATATTTTTGATAGACCCAAAGCTGGTTTTACAATGCCCTTTAAAGAGTGGTTCAAAAATGATTTAAAAGAGTTAGTATTAGAGGAATTAAGTAATAATGCATTGAAGTCTATTCCATGCATTGATGTTGAAAAAGTAGAGTTTATGATTAGTCAGCATATGGATGGAAGCTGGAATAGATATCCAATCATATGGAAATTGTTAGTGTTGAAGCAATGGCTGAACAAAAATGGAAAAGGACTTACTATTTCTTAAGATTTGAAGACAAAAAAAATTAAAATATTATTCATTTTACCATCACTTAAAGCAGGTGGAGCTGAACGTGTAATTTCCTTTATTGCTACTCACTTAGATAAGCAAAAATTTGAATGCATTCTACTTATCATTGGTAATGAAGCAGATGCTGCATATGAGACTATTGGTATAGAAGTTCGTTTTTTTAACAAAAAAAGAGTTTTAACAGCAGTTCCAAAATTATTTACAACTATTCTTAGCGTAAAACCTCAAATTGTTTTTGGTTCAATTACTCATGTTAATAGAATAATCGCATTTTTTTCAATATTTTTTATTAGAACAAAGTTCGTTGGTCGTGAGGCAAATGTTTTAAGTGTACGGAAACAATTTTCAGCCCAGAAGCGTGAGTTTTTTGATGTTCTTTTCAAAGAGTATCATAAACATCTCGATGCTGTAATTTGCCAATCTATTGATATGTTAAATGATTTAAAGCAAAACAACAATGTTAAGGAGTCAAAGCTTTTTGTAATAAATAATCCAATAACTAATGGTTTTCAAATAAAAGCACAAAATTCATATAAAAAAAGCGATATTATTAAATATATTACTGTGGGCACTTTACATAAAAGGAAAGGTCATCTGAGGCTTTTAAATGTTTTAAATAAAGTCAATCATCCTTTTCATTATACCATAATTGGTAGTGGCGACGAATTAGAAAATATAAATCAGTCTATTAAAAAATTAAATCTATCAGATAAAGTAACTCACATTCCCTACACAAATAAAGTGTCAGATTATTTAAAAGAAAACGATCTTTTTTTAAATGGATCCTTTGTCGAAGGCTTTCCAAATGTGCTATTGGAAAGTTGTGCGGTAGGAACACCAGTAATAGCTTTTGATGCACCAGGAGGTATAAATGAAATCATTTTGGAAGGTGTAAATGGCCATATTGTTAGTTCTGAAAGTGAGTATATAGAAAAATTAAATTGGATTAACGGTAATTATAATTTCGATCCAAAAGCTATAAATGATTCAGTAACATCAAGGTATAGCAAAGAATTTATTCTTTCAAAATACGAAGACCTATTTATTAATCTCACTACTAACTAATGCAAAAAAAGCAAACAATAGACTGGCTTTTTGTACTACCTGCGGATTTAATTGGTGGAGGTGCACAACAGGTATTGTTTACAATTATTAATTATTTTATTTCGCAGGGAAAAAATTGTAAAGTTATTTTTTTAGTGAAAAAGAAACATCACGGTTGGGAATCCATTGAAGATAAATGCAATATCGTTTACTTAAATAATACCTCAGTATATAAAGGCTTTTTTAACGCCATACTATACATTAGGAAATTGCGTAAAACAAATCACATAAAGCATGCTATAAGTTCCCAATCACTCATTAATGGACTTCTAGGCTTTTTAAAATTCATTGGAGTTTTAAATCGAACCAAAATAATACTTAGAGAATCAACATCAATTTTTTTACGATTTAAAGGATTTAAATTAATGCTTTATAAATCAGCTTATATAATTGGTTATAAACAAGCAGATATAATTATTTGTCAAACCGATTTAATGAAGCAACAATTACTGGAAGCACTACCATGGTTAAAGAAAAAAAATAAAATTATCGTTATACCTAACCCTGTAAATCTTAATGAAATAAAAACAAAAGAAAATGAAATTGTAAATTTTGAAATAGATAATTTTATTGTAGCTGCAGGTCGCTTAATCCCTGAAAAAGGATTTGATATACTTATTGAAGCTTTTAATCAGCTGGATAATAAAAATTTAAAACTTGTTATACTAGGAGTTGGCGAAAAAGAAGAACATGAAAAATTGTTAAATCTAATACAAGCTCTTCAATTAAAAGATCGAATAATTCTCTATGGTTATGTAAAAAATGTGTATCCAATTTTTAATAAAGCTAAATTATGTGTGGTATCGTCAAGAATTGAAGGGTTTCCCAATGTATTGTTACAAATGATGTCTCAAAATAACAATGTAGTGAGCACTAAATGCGCTGGTGAAATTTCAAATATTAAGGGCATTTATACATGTGTAACTCATGATGTGGGTGCTTTAAAAAAGGTTATGGAAAAAGGTCTTTCGAATACTATTGATAATAGGAACTTACACTTTAAAACGTATATTGAATTGAGATCTATTGATAATTTCGTTGACACGATGCTAAAACAAATTAACCAATAATAATTTTACAATGAAAAAATCAATGCCTAACCTTGGATTAAGTAATATAACACTTGGCACCATGAGGTTT
>CAZRDG010000104.1:0-7888 GCA_964598775.1 uncultured Lacinutrix sp. | reverse complement strand
GGAATTACTCAAGATATTTTTAAACATCCGAAACATAATTATACTCAAGCTCTAAAGCAATTGCCAACAATTTCTGATTTTGTAAACAATACTATTGTTAGTGCAAAAATCACCAATGAACAACGAAAAGAGTGTCATAAAACATTGTACAGTAAGCCTCCTTTGTTGGAAATTATAAACCTTGAAAAAGAATACATCTCTAAAGCTGGTTTTTTTGGAAAATCATCAAAATTCAAAGCTGTTGATGAGGTGAGTTTTAAATTGTATGAAGGTGAAACCTTGGGATTAGTCGGCGAATCTGGTTGTGGTAAGTCTACATTAGGTAATGCCATTCTGCAACTAGATAAAGCAACTGCAGGAACAATACTATATAAAGGAAAGGACATCACAAATTTAGCTTCAAAAACATTAAGAGAGCTTAGAAAAGATCTTCAAATTATTTTTCAAGATCCTTATTCTTCTTTAAATCCAAGAATTACAGTTGGAGAATCAATCATTGAACCAATGAAAGTACATAAGCTGTACAATTCTTACAAAGAACGCAAAGTAAAAACTTTACAACTTTTGGAACGTGTTGGTTTATCACATGAACATTTCAATAGATATCCTCATGAATTTTCTGGAGGACAGCGCCAACGTATTGGAATCGCAAGAACTATTGCTGTTAAGCCAAAACTAATTGTGTGTGACGAATCGGTTTCTGCACTTGATATTTCTGTGCAAGCTCAAGTGCTAAATTTATTGAACGAATTGAAAGACAATTTTGGATTCACTTATATATTTATTTCACATGACTTGGCTGTGGTTAAATACATGTCTGATAATCTTCTTGTAATGAATAAAGGCAAAATTGAAGAGGAAGGTGAAGCAGATTCAGTTTACAAAAATCCAAAAAAAGCATACACCCAAAAACTTATTGATGCTATACCTAAAGGGTTATAGCATCAATAATTTTTTTGTTAGTAACATGATGTCTTTTGCAAGTTTCATCGTGTTTTCTAGACCTAAGAATAATCTCTTAAATCTATAAGTAGGTTCTGGTAGATTTGTTGATACATTCATAAGTTAAATTCATGGTAGATTTGGGGCAAATCTGTTATTTAATTTTGGTTTACTCGGGGACTGCTAAGATGAAACTTATTTTGAAATAATCAGCTAAAAAGCATAATTATTCGATGAAATGCATGTTTTTTTAACATTTAGCCATTTAAATTTCCATTTCAGGTATATTTCCTTCAATAATAAGATGGCCTTCAGTTGCATTTTTAATGTCTTCAACAGAAACCCCAGGAGCTCGTTCTAAAAGTTTAAATCCTTTATCTGTCACTTCTAACACAGCAAGGTTGGTGACTACCTTTTTTACGCAATTTACGCCAGTTAATGGAAGAGAACATTTTTTAAGTAGTTTAGATTCTCCGGCTTTATTGGTGTGCATCATGGCTACAATAATGTTCTCGGCACTTGCAACCAAATCCATAGCACCTCCCATTCCTTTTACCATTTTCCCTGGAATTTTCCAATTGGCAATATCACCTTCTTCTGAAACTTCCATAGCTCCAAGTATGGTTAAATCTACATGTTGACCTCTAATCATAGAAAAACTCATAGCTGAATCAAAAAAACTAGCTCCAGGCAACGTAGTTATGGTTTGCTTTCCAGCGTTAATGATATCCGCATCTTCTTCACCTTCAAAAGGGAATGGTCCCATTCCGAGAACACCATTTTCACTTTGAAATTCTACTTCAATATCATCTCTAACATAATTGGCCACTAAGGTTGGTATACCAATTCCTAGGTTCACGTAATATCCATCTTGTACTTCTTTTGCAATGCGTTTTGCAATTCCGTTTTTATCTAACATATTAATCTCTTTGTCTTACTGTTCGTTGTTCAATACGTTTTTCATATTTGGCACCTTGAAATATGCGTTGAACAAAAATTCCTGGTATGTGAATTTGATTTGGGTCTAACGTCCCAACTGGCACTAATTCCTCAACCTCAGCAACGGTAATTGTCGCAGCACCACACATATTTGGGTTAAAATTTCTAGCAGTCCCTTTAAAGATTAAATTACCTGCAGCATCTCCTTTCCACGCTTTTACAAATGCAAAGTCTGCTTTAAAAGCATGCTCCAATACATACATTTTACCATTAAACTCTCTAGTTTCTTTGCCTTCGGCTACCTCTGTACCATAACCAGCTGGAGTATAAATCGCAGGAAATCCTGCTTGTGCAGCTCTACATCGTTCTGCTAATGTACCTTGCGGAATCAACTCAACTTCTAATTCACCGCTAAGCATTTGACGCTCAAATTCATCATTTTCACCTACATATGACGATATCATTTTTTTGATTTGCTTTTGTTGCAATAAAAGGCCTAATCCAAAATCATCAACTCCAGCATTATTACTAATACATGTTAATCCACTAATGCCTAATTTAGCTAGTTTGGCTATTGAGTTTTCAGCAATTCCGCTCAATCCAAAGCCTCCAAACATAAAGGTCATGTTATTACCCACGCCACGCAAAGCTTCATCAACACTATCTACTTTTTTATTGATCATCTACGATAAATTTTATGATTGAAAAATACGAAATAAAAAAACCATTCTAAAAAGAATGGTTTGAGATTTTAAAAATCAATTTTGACATCATCATCCAACGGATTTTTCTTATTGCTGCCTTTATAGGATTCGCAGTCAACTTCAATTGAAAGATTTTCTGGTCGTTCAAATTCTCCTTTCGAAATACCAAGGGTTTCATCGGCATAACAGCTTTTCATGAATAATCCCCAAATTGGCAATGCCATTGCAGCACCTTGTCCGTAAGTAATACTAGCAAAATGTGTTGCTCTATCTTCACCACCAACCCAAACACCAGTCACTAAATTTGGCACCATTCCCATAAACCATCCATCACTTTGGTTTTGTGTGGTTCCTGTTTTTCCTGCTATTGGAATAGACTTATCAAATTCGTAAGGATATCCAGTAATTATTTCTTTATAAACAGGGTCTGTGGCATAATTATGTCGTAATCTAGTTCCAGAGCCACCTTGAGTTACTCCTTGCAACAAATTAACTGTTACATAAGCAGCTTCTTCACTTAATACATCTTTGGTTTCAGGAACTGTTTGGTAAAGGATTGTTCCGTTTTTATCCTCAATGGTAGTAATCATTACTGGTTTTGTATAAACCCCTTTATTAGCAAAAGATGAATAGGCTGCTACCATTTCATAAACACTTAAATCTGGTGTTCCAAGTGCAATTGAAGGCACAGGAGGAATGTCTTGTTCAATCCCTAAACTCTTTGCTAAATCAACCACTGGTTGTGGTCCAATTTTATCCATTAGTCTTGCAGTGACTGTATTTACTGAACTTGCCAAGGCTTGTTTTAAGGTTAAAAACCCTTCATAATTACCATCATCGTTTCTTGGAGCCCATGGTTCAGGATTACCAAATTTATAAGCATCGATAGTTATTTGTGAACGAGGCAGCGTATCGCAAGGTGATAAATGCAATTGGTCAATTGCAGTTGCATATACAAAGGGTTTAAAGGTTGATCCTACTTGACGTTTCCCTTGTTTTACCATATCATATTGAAAGTGCTTATAATTCATACCGCCAACCCAAGCTTTTACATGACCTGTCTGAGGTTCCATTGCCATCATTGCAGGACGTAAAAACGATTTGTAGTAACGCATACTATCCATAGGTGTCATAATGGTATCTATTTCTGTGTAAACACCATCTTTCCATGAAAACACATCCATTTGAATAGGTTTTTCAAAAGATTCAATGATTTCTTCTTCAGATTTTCCTAAATCATATTTCATTTTTCTCCAACGCTCAGAACGACGCATTCCTGTATTCAATAAACTTTTTATTTCATCTTTATCTAGCTCAAGAAAAGGTGCTGTTGGATTTCGTTTTGGTGTATTTTGATGAAAAAACTCAGCCTGTAATCTTGGCATGTGCTGCGTAACAGCATCTTCAGCATATTGCTGCATCCTAGAGTCGATTGTTGTGTATATTTTTAATCCATCTTTATAGATGTTGTATTTAGTTCCATCAGGTTTTTTGTTTTCATCCTTTGAAGCCCAATCTTTCATAAATTCTTGAAGATAAGCTCTAAAATAAGTTGCTAGACCCTCTCTATGCGATTCAGGTGTGTATTTTAAATCCAGCTCTGTTTGCTGTAGTGAGTCTTTTACCTCTTCTGTAATGTAATCGTACTTAGCCATTTGAGCTAAGACAACATTACGTCTATTTCTTGTGCCTTCCGGGTTTCTGTGAGGTCTAGGATTGTATAATGAAGAATTTTTAAACATCCCAACCAACATGGCAGATTCTTTTAAATCTAAATCTTTTGGCTCTTTCCCAAAATAAATTCTGGCTGCACTTCTGATGCCATCTGCATTATTATTAAAATCATAAATATTAAAATACTGAGCAATGATTTCTTCTTTAGTATATTGCTCTTCTAGTCGAATAGCAATAACCCATTCTTTAAATTTTTGAGTAATTCTTTCTAGAGTATTAGTTGCATGTTGTCCAACAAAAAGCTGTCTGGATAACTGCTGTGAAATAGTACTTGCTCCTCCTCTTTTACCTAAAAAAAAGAATGCTCTTAAAGTCCCGATTCCATCAATTCCTGCGTGCTTATGAAAACGAGCGTCTTCGGTTGCTATAAGTGCGTCTACTAAATGTTTTGGCAATTCATCATAACCAACTGGAGTTCTATTGTCATCTAAATAGTATTTGGCAATTAATTGACCATCTGCTGAAATGATCTCACTGGCTAAATTGGTTTTAGGATTGTGTAAATCTTCAATGTCTGGCATTTTCCCAAAAACTCCCCAAGAAGCAAGTAAAAAAACAAGGATGATTGCTAAAATTCCTCCTGCGAATAATTTCCAAAACCATTTTATGTATTTTGAAAAGTCTTGGTTTGCTTTTGCTTTTTTCTTTTTTGCCATTGATGCTATTAATTATTTTTTTCGATACAAATTTGAAGGACTAAATTGCTCGAAATGACATTTTTATTCGTTTATGTTTTCTACTCTAAATCCAATATCTGTTACACCTTTTAAAGCATCAACACCTTCTATATTTCCATTTTCTCTCATGGCGTGTTGTACCCTAATTTTGTAAGTTCCCGATTCGTTGAACGTAAAATTTTCTTTATACCAAAGTTTGTTTTCTTTTACATCTGTAAAGCCAGTTCCTAACAATTCACCATTAGGTTGGGCCATTTTATACTCTAAGGTATCCACTACACTTTTTCCGTTAGGAAAATCTATTTCAGCTATTAGAAATAAATTATTAAACTTATAATTGTTTGTGTTTCTTAAGTTAATGAACAAGTTATAACCATTTAGCGTATCTGTTGGATTAAATTCAAACTCCACAATATCGTTTTTTTGCCATTGGTTTGGAACCGATTTGTACTCGTCAAAGACTCGATTTGAATCGCATGACATAAAAAGAAAAATCAAAACAAAACTTATTAGTTGAAACTTACTTTGCATTGTTTGGCGATTTTCTTTTGTTCCTATTCCTATTATTTTTACGTTTATTTTTGCGTTTTGGACTATCAAAACGTGTTAAACTATCTTGACCTACAACGTTTTCAAATTCAGCTTTAGTATCCTCAATCAGTTCAGAAGCATATTCTTCAAGGCTTTGAGCCTTTTTCTTTTGGGCATTTAAAGCGATGATTTCATTGGCTTGGTCGACAGTTAATTTGTGCCAATTCATCCATTCTCCCTCATAGGCAAACCACATGTGTCTTTTAAAAATATCCGTTTTCTGACAAACCGCTTTCCCTTTTTCAGTAATAAGTTTTACATCTGATTTAGGGAAATCTTTAAGTGCATCTAAATACGTGTCTAATTCATAATTTAAACAGCATTTTAACTTACCGCATTGTCCAGCCAATTTTTGAGGGTTTAAAGACAATTGTTGGTATCGTGCTGCAGAGGTGCTAACTGAACGGAAATCCGTTAACCACGTCGAGCAACACAACTCACGACCACAAGATCCAATACCTCCTAAGCGCGCAGCTTCTTGGCGGAAACCAACTTGTTTCATTTCAATTCTGGTTCTGAATTCTTTGGCAAAAACTTTAATAAGCTCTCTGAAATCTACGCGATCTTCAGCGGTGTAATAAAAGGTAGCTTTACTCCCATCACCTTGAAATTCAATATCCGAAATTTTCATTTGCAATTTGAGGTTGATGGCAAATTGTCTAGCCTTAACCTTCATTGGTTCTTCCTTATCTCTAGCTGCAGACCAAATATCTATATCTTTTTGTGATGCTTTTCGGTAAATTTTCTGCGCTTCAGGATCGTCTTCAGAAATATTTTTACGTTTCATTTGAACTCTTACTAATTCTCCTGTAAGCGTTACCATACCAACATCATGACCAGACGTTGCTTGAGTTGCAACAACATCACCAATACTTAAAGTTATGTTTTCAGAATTTTTATAATAGACTTTTCGTCCATTTTTAAAACGAACCTCTACCCAATTGAAGGGTTCTTCGCCATTTGGGAGTGACATGTTAGAAAGCCAATCAAAAACCGTTAATTTATTACAACTATCAGTACCGCATGTGCCATTATTCTTGCATCCCTTTGGCTGACCATCTTTACCAGTTGAACAACTGTTACAAGCCATATGTTTTATATATTGATTCTGAAACTTTGAAAAATTTCAGAAGAGAATTAATACTAGTTTAAAAATGTAAATATACTATTATTTAATTTAGTTAAAATGAAGATTTGCAATGATCTCTTCCAGAATTTTGACTTTAACAAAATAAAATTAGTTATTTTTAAAAACTCCTAAGAATCTACTAATTAATTATTTACAAGTTCTATTTTATTAATCAAACTAATCACAATTTATCTTTAACGTGATTTAATACCATAAAATCATGAGAAAAAATTCAATAATATTATTAATCTCTTTTTTTACAATCACTATTAATTCTCAAAATTTTAAAGAGAATGGTGGCGAATATTTGCACAATAATGAAAATATTGAGTGTTTATCGCAAGAGGAACGCAATACTATAATTCAAACTCTTAAAGAAAATCAATTACAACTGTCTCTGGAAAATAAGCGTCTATTTTCTGAGGAAAATAGAGGTGGTAGCGTATTATTTGATTGGCCTGTGGCAAAAAGTGCTGGATCAAATTATGAAAGCATTTGGGGAATTTCTAATTACGTTGATCATGATGCTGCATTTCCAAATATACTAAGTGATTACAATTGTGGCACAAGAACTTATGACACAAATAGTGGATACAATCATAGAGGTATAGACATCTATACTTGGCCATTCTCATGGAAAATTATGGACAATGATGAAGCAGAAGTTTTGGCTGCTGCTCCTGGACAAATAGTCTACAAATCTGATGGAAATTACGATAGAAGCTGTAGTTTAGGCGGAGGCAATTGGAATGCTATTTATGTAGAACACAGTGATGGAACCATTGCCTGGTATGGTCACATGAAAAATGGATCTCTAACTTCTAAAGGTATTGGCGATACGGTATCTCAAGGTGAGTTTTTAGGCGTTGTTGGAAGCTCAGGTAATTCTACTGGACCTCATTTACATTTTGAAGTTTGGCAAGATGACTCTTATAATAATTTACTGGATCCATATGCTGGACCGTGTAATAATCTTAATTCAGTCTCAATGTGGCAAAGTCAAAAACCATATTTAAACCCAAATATAAATGCTGTATTGACTCATAGTGCGCCTCCTGTTTTTCCTGCTTGTCCAACGACTGAAACCACGAACGAAAGCAATCAGTTTGATGCAACAGACACTATTTATTTTGCCATTTATTTAAGAGATCAAATGGATCTTACAAGTATAA
>CAZRDG010000103.1:0-7974 GCA_964598775.1 uncultured Lacinutrix sp. | reverse complement strand
ATCTTCCAAATCTATGGTAACTAGTTTGCTATTCGCGACGCGATTTATGATTTCGTCTGACATAGGTTTATTATAGCATTCCCAGTTCTAATTTCGCTTCTTCACTCATTAAGTCTTGACTCCAAGGTGGATCAAAAGTAATCTCAACTTCAGCGGTTTTTACCTCGTTTATAGACTTTACTTTTTCTTCAACTTCAAGAGGTAGTGTCTCTGCTACTGGACAATTAGGTGTTGTTAATGTCATTAAAATTTTAACCTCATAATCTTCATTAACAAATACGTCATAAATTAATCCTAATTCATAAATGTCCACAGGAATTTCCGGATCAAAAATTGTTTTTAATACCCTAACAATTTTTTCACCAAGTGCATTTGTATCTATTTCTGTTGTGCTCATTATTTTACTTGTGTTTGGTATGCAATGGCATACATTTTTATTTGCTTTATCATACTCACTAAGCCATTAGCTCTAGTCGGTGATAAATGCTCCTTTAAACCAATTTCGTCAATAAAATTTGTATTAGCCTCAATAATATCTTTTGGTTGCTGGTTTGAAAACACTCTAATTAAAATGGCCACAATCCCTTTTGTAATAATGGCATCACTATCGGCTGTAAACACGATTTTATTGTCTTTCAATTCAGCATGAACCCATACTTTACTTTGGCAACCTTTTATTAAATTTTCATCGGTTTTGTATTGTTCATCTATTAAAGGTAGCGATTTTCCCAATTCAATCATATATTCATAGCGTTGCATCCAGTCGTCAAACATGGCAAATTCATCAATGATTTCTTCTTGTATGTCTTTAATAGTCACGCGTTATTTATTTTTATAAGATGAAAGGATTATTCTATGTCTTCAATAATTGGCTTCATAGTCATGATAACTTCATTGGTTTCAGACTTGAACTGTAAATAACCTTCGTTAAACGAAAACGATTTTACTTCAGGAATTGTTGTAATAAATAGGTTTTCTACTGTAAAGTCTTCACATGCCATTTTTGTTCCTCCCATGCTATGAAAAGACAAATCATTTTTTTCAGTTGTAATTGACCCGAAAAAACGATTACAGCCTGAAAATCCAGCAATTTTCAAAGTTTTTAAGTTGATTAAAAAATTTGGTGGAGTTTCAAAATTTGACATTTCTTTTATGGAAGTGACTTCCCAATTTCCATCAATAGTTTTAGCTTCTTCGCTCTTTGTACAAGAGGCAAATAAAATAAGTGTTAAAGTAAATAGTAAATTAAATTTTTTAAGACTCATAATATTTAGTGTTTAAGTTTTAAGATAACATTTGTACTGCCTTTTTAAGTGCACTTACTAATTTATCAATTTCTGCTTTGGTGTTATAGAAAGCAAAAGATGCTCTAATAGTTCCTGGTATTTTATAATAATCCATAATAGGTTGAGCACAGTGATGACCAGTACGAACTGCTATGCCAAGCTTATCAACAATAGTACCAATATCATAAGGATGAATTGTACCAATATTGAATGATATTACAGAGGTTTTATGATTTGACGTACCATATATTTTTAATCCTTCAATAGTTAGAAGTTGTTCTGTGGCGTAATCCAACAATTCATTTTCATAGGTTGCAATCGCATCAAATCCTATACTGTTTAAATAATCAATTGCCGCACCAAAAGCAATACCTCCACAAATATTTGGAGTTCCTGCTTCAAACTTATGAGGCAATTCTGCATAGGTTGTTTTTTCAAACGTGACCTCTGCGATCATCTCTCCACCACCTTGATAAGGAGGAAGTTTATTAAGCCATTCTTCCTTTCCATAAAGTATTCCAACTCCAGTTGGACCACACATTTTATGTGCTGATGCTACATAAAAATCGACATCTAATGCTTGTACATCTGGTTTTATGTGAGGGCAGGCTTGAGCACCATCAACCAAAACTGCAGCACCAAATTGGTGTGCTTTTTTTATGATCTCTTCTATTGGGTTTATGGTTCCTAATGCATTTGAAATATGATTTACGAACACCAATCTAGTGTTATCCGAAATCAACTCATCAAAAGCACTCATTACCAACTCACCTTCGTCATTCATTGGAATTACTTTCAAAGTAGCTCCAGTTTTTTCACACAGCATTTGCCAAGGCACAATATTACTATGATGCTCTAAAGCTGAGACCATAATCTCATCATTTGAACTTAAAAAAGAAGCAAAACCATTGGCGACCAGGTTTATACCATGGGTTGTTCCAGAAGTTAAAATGATTTCATGTGCTTTTTTAGCATTAAAATGGTGTTGAATTTTATGTCTTGCAGCTTCGTATTTGTCTGTTGCTTCCTGACTTAAACTATGCACACCTCTATGAATATTAGCGTTGTAGTTTGAGTAATAATCTACAATAGCATCAATGACTTGTTGAGGCGTTTGAGACGTTGCTGCATTATCAAAATACACAAGAGGTTGACCGTTGACTTTTCGCGAAAGAATAGGAAAATCTTGACGTATCTTTTCAACGTTAAACATGTTGTCTGTTTTTTTAAAGGTTAAACCCAATATTGACACCTAGTTTGTTTGCAATTAACTTATTGATTCTAGCTTTTATTTCAGGAATTTTTACACTTTCCAACACGTTATTTGCGAAGGCATACATTAATAAGGCTTTAGCTTCTTTTTCAGGAATACCTCTAGTTTTCATATAAAATAAAGCATCTTCATCTAATTGTCCGATGGTGCAACCATGTGAACATTTTACGTCATCAGCAAAAATTTCCAATTGTGGCTTTGTATTTATTGTGGATTTATCACTGATTAAAATATTATTATTGGCTTGAAATGCATTGGTTTTTTGAGCCTCTTTTTCAACTACAACTTTACCATTAAAAACACCTGTTGCACTATCGTCAAAAATGCCCTTATAATCTTGATGACTTTCACAATTTGGTTCTATATGATGTACCAAAGTGTTATGGTCTACATGTTGTTTGTCACCAATAATAGTTACCCCTTTTAATGTCGAATCAATACGTTCTCCATGTTGATAGAAATTTAAATTGTTTCTTGTTAAATTTCCGCCAAAAGTAAAGGTATGGACAGACGCATGACTTTCTTGTTTTTGTTTTATAAACGTATTGTCAATCAATGATGCATTTTGATTGTCGTTCTGAATTTTATAATAATCAACAATTGCACGTTTATTGGCATATACTTCGGTGACCGAATTAGTCAGCACTGAGTTCTCAGTTAAACTTTGATGGCGTTCGATAATTTGCACATGAGAGTTTTCGTCAACCACAATTAAATTACGAGGCTGAAGCATCAAAGCAGATTCATTTCCTGTTGAAAAATGAATAATTTGAATTGGCTTTTCAACTAATTTGTTTTTTGGAATATGAATATAAGCGCCTTCACTTGAAAAAGCTGTATTTAATGATGAAAGACTATCATTTGTTGCCGCTTTGTTGAAATAGTTTTCAATAACCAATCGGTATTTTGGTTTAGATAAAGCAGCAGACATTAGGCAAACATCCATGCCATCATGTGTTGTTTGTGACAGATGCGATGAATATTTCCCATCAATAAAAACAATTTTATAGGTGTCTATATCATGAATGAAGTATTTCTTCACATCACTATATTCAATAGCATTTTCTTGCTTAGGAAATACGCTAAAATTTTGCTTTAGTATTTTATTAAGCGAAGTATATTTCCACGCTTCCTCTTTTTTAGTAGGAAAACCATTAGTTTCAAATGTTTTGATAGCTTCTGTTCTGATACCATGAACATAAGAATCAACATCCACTTGATTTTCGAATACCATAAATGAGGAAACTAATTTTTCTTTTAAATCCATTTGCTTTGTTTAAGCGTTCACTTCTTCTTTAATCCAATCATAACCTTTTTCTTCTAACTCATGCGCTAGTTCTTTCGGTCCAGATTTTACAATTTTTCCGTTGTGCAAAACGTGTACAAAGTCAGGCACTATATAATCTAACAATCGTTGATAATGCGTAATCACTATAACGGCATTATCTTTACTTTTAAGTTTATTAACACCATTGGCAACTATTCTTAAAGCATCAATATCTAAACCTGAATCTGTTTCATCAAGTATAGCTAGTTTTGGCTCTAACATGGCCATTTGAAAAATCTCATTACGTTTCTTTTCACCTCCAGAAAATCCTTGATTTAATGAACGAGACAAAAACTTTCTATCAATTTCCAATAGTTCCGATTTTTCACGAATTAGTTTTAGCATTTCGTTGGCAGGCATTTCTTCAAGGCCTTTAGCTTTACGTGATTCGTTGATGGCTGTTTTCATGAAGTTAGTTACACTCACTCCTGGGATTTCTACAGGATACTGAAACGATAAAAAGATGCCTTTATGTGCACGTTCTTCGGCAGCTAATTCATCAATAGTTTCACCATCAAAAATGATGTCACCTTTTGTGATTTCGTATTCTTCTTTACCAGCTATCACTGATGCCAAAGTACTCTTTCCAGAACCATTTGGTCCCATTATAGCATGAACTTCACCAGCTTTTACTTCGAGGTTAATACCTCTTAAAATTGTTTTGTCCTCAACACTTGCGTGTAGATCTTTTATTTGTAACATATTATTCTGTCCCTAATTTTACTACCTCATTACTTTTTTCGGCAGCTTTTACATTTAATATTTCTTTTATTTCAACGCGATAGTCCCAACCTTCTTCATTTTCTGGTCTAGGTGTTATTTTACCTCTAATTTCAACTTGAACAAAGTCGGTGGTTTCCTTTTTGAAAGGTTTTGCCATATTGTCTAACTCATGCATTTTATCATCTATAATGACAGCATACATTTCTCTATGCGTTTGTAAAACAGCAGCATCAGCATAATAAATAAACTCCCCTTTTAGCAGAGTTAATCCATCGCTTTGTTTTTCTGTTCTTTGTTGAGATGCATCAGTAGTCACTTCTTGTGGCTCCGTTTTAGCATCATTTTTACAAGCCATCAAAGCTGTAATTGTGATTAAGATTAAAAATATTTTTTTCATAAATAATTTAAATTAACCTACACTTCCTTCTAAACTTATTTCTAATAATTTTTGAGCTTCAACCGCAAATTCCATTGGTAACTTATTAAGGACGTCTTTACTGAAACCATTCACAATTAAGGCGATGGCTTTTTCAGTATCAATTCCTCTTTGGTTGCAATAGAATATTTGATCTTCACCAATTTTACTGGTGGTAGCTTCATGCTCAATCTGAGCCGATTTGTTTTTTGCTTCTATGTAAGGGAATGTATGAGCACCACACTCATTTCCCATTAATAAACTATCACATTGAGAAAAATTACGTGCATTTTCTGCACGAGAATTGATCTGCACTAATCCACGATAGCTATTTTGAGATTTTCCAGCAGAAATACCTTTGGAAATAATGGTTGACTTTGTGTTTTTTCCTAAATGAATCATTTTAGTACCAGTATCAGCTTGCTGATAATTGTTGGTTACTGCTATAGAATAAAACTCACCAATTGAGTTGTCTCCTTTTAACACACAGCTTGGATATTTCCACGTCACAGCACTTCCTGTTTCAACTTGTGTCCATGAGATTTTTGCATTGGTTTCACACAATCCACGTTTTGTAACGAAGTTGTATACACCACCTTTGCCTTCTGCATTTCCAGGATACCAATTTTGAACCGTTGAGTATTTTATCTCAGCATTATCTAAAGCAATTAACTCTACAACTGCTGCATGCAATTGGTTTTCATCACGGCTAGGCGCAGTACATCCTTCAAGATAACTCACATAACTACCTTCGTCTGCAATCACTAAGGTTCTTTCAAATTGTCCTGTTCCAGCTTGGTTAATTCTGAAATAGGTTGATAACTCCATAGGGCAGCGAACACCTTTTGGAATGTAGCAGAAACTACCGTCACTAAACACTGCCGAATTTAATGCGGCATAAAAGTTATCTTTTTGCGGAACAATGGTTCCAATATATTTTTTAACAAGTTCTGGGTGCTCTTTGATAGCCTCAGAAATACTCATAAAAATAATGCCTTTTTCAGCTAATGTCTTTTTAAAGGTTGTAGCTACTGAAACAGAATCTACAACAACATCCATGGCCACATTGGCTAACTTTTTCTGTTCATCTATTGAAATACCAAGCTTTTTAAAGGTCGCCAAAAGCTCAGGATCAACCTCATCTAAACTATCGTATTTAGGTTTGCTGTTTGGTGCTGAATAGTAAGAGATGGCTTGAAAATCAGGCTTTGTATAATGTACATTTGCCCATTCAGGCTCAATCATTTCTTTCCAAGCCTTAAAAGCTTCAAGTCGCCATTCGGTCATCCATTGAGGTTCTTCCTTCTTTTTAGAAATGGCTTTTACAATATCTTCATTTAAGCCAACAGGAAAAGTGTCAGATGCAATATCTGTATAAAAACCATATTCGTATTCTTTGGTTTTTAACTCTTCCCTTAAATCATCTTCTGTATACTTTGACATAGTTTGTTTTCTTTTTTATAGCGAAAACGATTCGCCACAACCACATGTACGATTCGCATTTGGGTTATTAAATACAAATCCTGTTCCGTTTAAACCACCAGAATACTCTAGTGTAGTTCCGATTAAATACAAGAAACTTTTTTTATCTACAATAATTTTCACACCATTGTCCTCAAATACCTTATCACCATCTTCTTGACTTTTATCAAATTTTAGGTCATACGATAAGCCAGAACAACCACCACTTTTTACGCCAACACGAACATAGTGCTCTGTTGGGTTAAAGCCATCGTCTTGCATTAATTCAACAACTTTTTTCTTAGCTGTATCAGAAACTTTGATCATAGTTTAAATAGATTAGTTCTAAATAGACTGCAAATATACAATATAAGTAGTGTTTTACCATACAACCTAACATTATATTAGTAGATGGTTTTATAGGTTTTTGTTATGGTGTGAAAGTGTCCTATAATTAAAAAAACATGAAGCATTTGCAATGTTATTATTTATTTATTGTACTAACTCAAAAATGGTAGTATTTTTGCGGTATGATAGAAGATAAAAACCAGCAAAGAACCCCTTTGAGTACTTTAGGTGAATTTGGGTTAATAAATCACTTGACCTCCAATTTTAAAATAAATCATACATCGACCATTAAAGGCATAGGCGATGATGCTGCAGTTCTAAGACATAATGACAAACATATTGTTGTCACCACAGATTTATTGGTTGAAGGTGTTCATTTTGATTTGAGTTATATGCCTTTGAAACATTTAGGTTATAAAGCTGTTGTGGTTAACTTATCTGACGTGTATGCGATGAATGCTGACGCCACTCAGATTACAGTTTCAATTGCAGTATCTAACCGTTTTCCTTTGGAGGCACTTGAAGAGCTTTATGCTGGTATTGAAACTGCTGCAAGTATATATAATATTGATGTTGTAGGCGGAGACACAACCTCATCAACTTCTGGATTACTTATTTCTATAACTGCAATTGGCGAGGTTAATAAAGATGATGTGGTGTATAGAAATGGAGCAAAGCCAAATGACTTGTTAGTTGTAACTGGCGATTTGGGTGGTGCTTATTTAGGGCTTCAAGTTTTGGAGCGTGAAAAAGAAGTATTTAAAGTGAATCCAAATAGTCAACCAGATTTGGATTTGTATACCTATATCATTGAACGACAATTAAAACCTGAAGCGAGAAAAGATATTATAAAACTATTGAAAGATTTGGACGTGAAACCAACGTCTATGATAGATATAAGTGACGGTCTTTCGTCTGAAATTATTCATTTATGCCAACATAGTGAAGTGGGTTGTGATATATATGAAAATAAAATCCCCTTAGATCCTCAAGTGATTTCAACTTGCGAGGAATTTGATATTGACAGTACAACGGTTGCTTTAAATGGTGGTGAAGATTATGAATTATTAATGACGATTTCACAAGAAGATTTCCCTAAAATAAAAGCGAATCCAAATTTAACGGTTATTGGTTATATGAC
>CAZRDG010000102.1:0-8120 GCA_964598775.1 uncultured Lacinutrix sp. | reverse complement strand
AAAGACATTATGGTTTTGGCTAATCCAGAAATTGCCAATTTACCCAATTGGGTTATTGCCCTTGTAGCAGCTGGAGGACTAGCTGCTGCATTATCCACAGCAGCAGGATTGTTATTGGTGATTTCTTCATCTGTGTCTCACGATTTGATTAAAAAAGTGATTAAGCCTACAATTTCTGAGCAAGGCGAACTCATTGCAGCTCGTATTTCGGCTATTGGTGCTGTTTGTGTGGCAGGTTATTTTGGTATTAATCCACCAGACTTTGTCGCCGCTGTGGTGGCTCTTGCATTTGGTTTGGCAGCTGCCTCATTTTTTCCTGCCATTGTATTAGGTATTTTTTATAAACGAATGAATAAAGAAGGTGCTGTAGCTGGAATGGTGGTAGGCATCACCTTCATGTTGTATTATATTGTAAAATATAAGTTCGGATGGTTGGATGAGACACTACCAGATCAAAGTGAATGGTGGTTTGGCATTTCGCCTGAAGGCTTTGGAGCTTTAGCTATGCTTATTAATTTTGTGGTTTCAATTACGGTGATGCAATTTACTAAAGCACCACCTGACGATGTCCAGGAGATTGTTGAAAACATCAGAATTCCAAGTGGAGCAGGAGAGGCCTCTGACCATTAAATGATTAATTTATAATTGTTTACGCAACCTTTCTTTAAGTATAGCATCTTATTTATATAATCCGTTAGTCGCTATGCAAAAACCAACCCTCCTTGTAGTATTGCTCCTTTTTTGTTCCCATTTCACCGCTTCTCAAAATAAAAAAGTATTTTTTATTGGTAATAGTTACACTAACTATAATAATTTGCCTCAACTCACCTATGAGGTGGCTAATTCTACTGGAGATGGTTTAATCGTAGATGGATCAATTGTCGGAGGTTCTAGTTTAGAGTTCCATGCCACTAATGGATTTACAGAAAATAATATCAGCGAGGATACTTGGGATTTTGTAATTATTCAAGCGGGAAGTATTGAAGGTGCACTTACAGGTAGTTATTTTGATACTAACGTCGCGCCTTATGCTGAACAGCTTGTAGATATCATAAAGACAAATTACGCCTGTTCACAACCTCTTTTTTATCGAACTTGGGGCCGACAAAATGGTGTTAGTGGGACTTTGTGTGTGACGTATCCTTGGATTTGTACCTATGAAGGGATGGACGATGCCTTGGAGATAAATTATCGTGCCATGGCTGAAGCTAACAACGGACTTATTGGACCTGTTGGAACGGTTTGGCGATACCTCATTGACAATCTAAATACGCCTGATTTGTATGATGCAGACGAATCGCATCCAGCCTTAGCAGGTTCGTATGCAGCTGCCTGCACGTTTTATACCATTTTACTTCGTAAAGACCCAACACTTATCACTTATGATGCTGGTTTGGATCCTGCGGTTGCAGCACAAATTAGAGCGGCTACAAAAGTAGTTGTGTATGATCAATTAGCCTATTGGAAAGTAGGGGAGTTTGACCCATTAGCAGAGTTTAGCTACTTTGAAAATAATGGTGAAGTAACCTTTATCAACGCCTCTATTAATGCAGATACCTATGCTTGGGATTTTGGTGATACCAATACCTCAAGCGAAGAAAATCCAACTCATACCTTTACTCAAATAGGTGATTATCATGTAGAACTTGAAGCCACCAAATGTGGTGTAAGCCATACTTACAATGCAACAGTTAGTGTAAGCTCATTAAGCCTTGAAGATAACACGATGTCTAATTTAAAGCTCTATCCCAATCCAGCAGAGAGTTATATTTATATGGAAGGCATTGAAATTGAAACCATAACAACAGTAACCTTGTATAGCTTATTAGGAAAAGCTTTATTTGCTAAACTTAATAAAGCCGAACGTCGTATAGACGTTTCTAACTTGGCGTCAGGGCACTACATCCTTGAGCTTGTAACCACAGATGGTGTGAAAGTGATGCGTAAGGTATTAAAGGATTAAGCTAAAAATTTATAAGCACGAACCTGATTCATCATCTAGCTCTTTAGAAATTAGAAAATATTGGATTTTATCTCAATGACATCGTATCTTTTCATTTAAAGATTTTTTCTTTAGTGATACTTAGTTAACTTTAAAAACTGATATATACTAGTGAAAGAACTCGAAGACTATTATTGGTTTCCTTCCGTTTTAAGAAATTTTCAAACGGAATTTATTGGCTTTGTGGTTAGCAAATTCAATGTTTATGATGTTTTTATACAACATCTTAAAACTATGAAGCTATCTGTATTACCCATGACAGATCTTTGCTCAGGTAGTGGCGAACCAGCGATTAGTATTTTTAGAAAAAGCCATTGTTTTAGTCGCCTTCAACTCACTGATAAATTCCCTAGTACATTAAACATAAATGATGCTAACATCCATTATGACCTGCAAAGTACAGATGTTCTTGAAATGGAATTTAACCCTGACACTAATTATACAATGTTCAATGCCTTCCATCATTTCACAGATGAAGAGAAGCTAAACATTGTTCAAGATATGCAGAATTCTGGGTGTACTGCATTCATTGTAGAGATTCTAGAACCCACTGTTTGGTGTCTTTTAAAAGTAGTTTTCACAGCCACTTTAGGCAGTTTGTTTCTAACTCCTTTTATTCGTCCTTTTTCCATAAAACGCTTGTTCTTTACTTATATCATTCCAATAAATATAATTACCATTACCTTTGATGGTATCGTGTCGGTTTTAAAATCCCGTTCTCTAACACAATACCAATACCTATTTGCTAATAAGGGTGAGGCCATAAACATATTCCGGCTTAAAAACGGGTTGTACCGCCTGATTGTCATTCAAATTAATGGACCAAAATGAAAGCACTCATTACCCTTTGGAAATTCAGCAGGCCACATACTATCATTGGAAGTGTAATTGGTATCTACACTTTTTTTTCCATTATTTATGACCAGCAGCACATACCATCGTATTACTATTTAACAATGGCGTTAATCATTGCTATTACTTGTAATGTGTTCATTGTAGGGATTAACCAAGTTGCCGATGTGAATATTGATAAAATAAACAAACCCTATTTACCAATTCCTTCGGGTTTATTAAGTGTGCAGCAGGCTAAAATTATAGTGTATTTCTCGTTACTTATTAGTCTTAGTCTTGCCTGGATAATTTCGCCTTATCTTTTTGGTATTATTGCCTTAGCGACGTCAATAGGTTGGGCTTATTCCATGCCGCCTTTTTATCTGAAACAACACCATATTGGTGCTGCCTTAGCCATTGCGACAGTTCGTGGTGTGTTGCTCAATGCAGGAGGGTTTTATGTATTTAATTACTTAATAAACAACTCCCATGAGATGCCTGAGAATATGAAAATACTTACCCTGTTTATCATTGTGTATAGTATTGTCATTTCGTGGTTTAAGGATTTACCAGATATAGAAGGTGATGCAACCTACCATATAAAAACATTTGCTATCCTTTATTCACCTAAAGTTGTGGTGATAGCAGGTAACCTGTTGGTTGGATTTGCCTATGCGATTACCATCTATTTGAAATGGCTTGATTATGATAGTACAGAAATTCCAACGTTCAAAACCAAGGTGCTTCTTATTGGGCATCTCATTGTATTGGGTTTGTTTATCATCAATGCCTTTTCTATACGCCTAAACCAACACGAATCTATTAAAAAATTCTACATGCGTTTTTGGTGGTTCTTCTTTGCGGAGTATGCTTTGTATCTGTTGGCCTATTCAGTTAGCATATAACCTTATTCAAATAATCATACCAAATCCCTTTGCAATGCACCTGACATTATACGAATTGAGCACTTTTTTGTTTTTTAAAGGGTTTGTTTGAGGATGTTATTGTGGTAGCAGTGTATATTTTAAGAATAATTATGGGTTTTAATCATAATTAATGCGATCCCTTATGGTACCATCTTGTCTGTGAATGATCACATCGGCTTTGTATTTTTTAGCCAAACGCTTGGCTTTGTTAATGGCAGTGTCTTGGCGTCGGTGTTTTGAGGTAATGCGTTTGTTGCCTTCGCGGCGCACAGCCCAATCGCCTTCATAAGGTACCACGTGTTGATTCCAAGTTCTGGTGGTGCTTTTTGAGCTTTTAAAAAAGGCTTCTAAGAGTTCTATTATGGCGTTAATCCATTTATTGGAGTTACTGGTTTTTGACATTGGATAGTGTTTGTTTTTCTAAGATAGTATTTTTTGGGAAATTGTGGAGTAGGAGTGATTGGTTCTTGGAATTTTTCTTTCTTGATGTTCTTTTCTTTGCTCATCCAAAGAAAACCTTTCGACTGTTCTCAGGATAAACCAAGCCAAAAAAATCAAGACTCATTGAGGACATTACTGCTTACCATTCACGCTAGTGAATTCATATTTCAAGGTCTTGTTCTCACTACTGTTTCAATCCTAGATTGGTTTTTACAACAATGGCCTTAGCGTTTATTATGTCTGCAAATCGTCATCTTTTCCGACGTTATCGGAGGTTAAAGTAATATTGAACTGATAACTGAAGATTACCAATTGGTATTTTTAAAGTCTTTAGCGCCTTCAATGATACTGTCTACCACTTCTGGATTGAGAAGGGTACTCGTGTCGCCTAAATTCGTGATGTCGTTGTGTGCTATTTTGCGTAAAATGCGTCGCATAATTTTACCAGAACGTGTTTTTGGCAAGCCTTCAGTAAATTGTATTTTATCCAATTTTGCTATTGGGCCAACATGTTCTGTAATGATCTGGTTGATTTCTTTACGCAGATTATCATGATTTCTGGTTTCGCCAGTGTCTTTTAAAATCACATAACCATACAAGGCATTACCTTTAACATCATGTGGAAAGCCTACAATAGCTGATTCAGCTACTGCTGGATGCTCATTAATAGCATCTTCAATTGGTGCTGTGCCTAAGTTATGACCAGATACAATAATAACGTCATCTACACGTCCTGTGATTCTATAATATCCAACTTCATCTCGTAAGGCACCATCACCTGTAAAGTACTTATACTCAAAAGCAGAGAAATAGGTATCCTTATAACGTTGGTGGTTGCCCCAAATGGTTCGCGCCATCGATGGCCAAGGGAATTTAATGCACAAGCGTCCTTCTACCTGATTGCCTTTGAGCTCCTCACCAGTATCACCCATTAAACA
This sequence comes from uncultured Lacinutrix sp., assembly GCA_964598775.1. Taxonomy (GTDB): domain Bacteria; phylum Bacteroidota; class Bacteroidia; order Flavobacteriales; family Flavobacteriaceae; genus CAJQLB01. The sequence continues at coordinate 2,982 of CAZRDG010000102.1, read as the reverse complement.
GGGTTGAATACCTGGAAAGGGTAGCGTGGCATAAGTGGGTTTGGTTGGTGTCACATAAGGTATTGGACAAATCATGATGCCTCCAGTTTCGGTTTGCCACCAGGAGTCGATAATCGGTGATTTTTTCTTCCCAATATTATCATTATACCAATGCCAAGCTTCTTCATTAATAGGTTCACCAACCGAGCCTAAAACTTTTAAAGACGTCAGGTCGTGTTTTTCTACCAGCTCTAAACCTTGTTTGGCTAAAGCGCGAATGGCTGTTGGTGCGGTGTAAAATTGGTTGATTTTATGTTTTTCTACAATCTGCCAAAAGCGACCATAATCTGGAAAATTGGGCACACCTTCAAACATGACTGTCGTCGCGCCATTGGCTAATGGTCCATAAACAATATAACTGTGACCTGTTATCCATCCTATATCTGCTGTACACCAATACACATCATTTTCTTTGTATTGAAAGGCATTTTTAAAGGAATACGCCGTGTACACCATATAACCACCTGTGGTATGCACCATGCCTTTTGGCATGCCTGTTGATCCTGAGGTGTACAGAATGAATAAAGGATCTTCAGCATTCATGATTTCGGCTTTGCCATCAGGCGAAGCTTCGTCTAATAGTGGTTGTAACCATTTATCACGACCTTCTTTCATTGTCACTTCTGCATTAATACGTTTAACAACCAAAACGGTTTCAACACTATCACAGTTTTCTAAGGCTTCATCTACAATCCCTTTAAGGTCGATGGTTTTAGCACCACGATAGGAGCCATCTGAAGTGATCACCATCTTGCAATTGGAATCATTGATTCGGGTAGCCAAAGCTGTAGATGAAAATCCAGCAAAAACGACGTTATGAATAGCACCAATGCGCGCGCAGGCCAACAATGAAATAGCCAATTCAGGAATCATAGGCACATAAATACACACACGATCTCCTTTTTTGATGCCTTGAGCCTTGAGCACGTTGGCCAGCTTGTTCACACGAGCGTACAATTGCTTGTAAGTAATATGTTCGGCTGGTTCGTCTGGATGGTTGGGTTCAAACAAAATAGCCGTTTTATCGCCTCGAGTTGCCAAGTGTCTATCGATGCAATTTTCGGTAATATTAAGTTGAGCACCTTCAAACCATTTAACCTCAGGTTTGCTAAAATCCCAAGAGAGCACTTTGTTCCACTTTTTGCGCCAGATAAAATGTTCTTCGGCAATTTCTTCCCAGAAGTTTTCAGGTTCACGAATTGATTTTCGGTACACTTGGTAGTATTCTTCTAAGTGTTTTATGTGGTAGTTACTCATGGAATCGGATTATTTATGGCATTTGTTATATGAGCTAACTAAATTAAGAAAATATTATTTTTTGGATGGCTTTTTCTGAACAAATCAATGTATTCACCATTTGAGATTTTGGGACATTAAAAATTTTGAATATTTAACTTCATTACTTATATGAAAGCTTCAAAATCACAAAGATAAATGCTACCTTTACCGTCAAACACTGACCATGGATATCAAACTAGCAGTACTCATAGATGGCGATAACATTCCTTCGGCCTACGTTAAAGAAATGATGGAAGAAATTGCCAAATATGGTAATCCAACTATTAAGCGTATTTATGGTGATTGGACCAAGCCACACCTTTCTAAATGGAAGAATATGTTGCTAGAAAACGCTATTACTCCAATACAGCAATACGGTTATACCACAGGAAAAAATGCAACAGATTCTGCCATGATTATTGATGCCATGGATATATTGTATTCTGAAAAGGTAAATGGCTTTTGTTTGGTGTCTAGTGATAGTGATTTTACACGCTTAGCGACACGATTACGTGAAGCAGGTATGTTGGTGTATGGCATTGGCGAAAAGAAAACACCAAATCCTTTTATCGTTGCGTGTGATAAATTTATTTATATTGAAATCCTTAAACAGCAAACTGCCAAAAGTGAAATTACTGCAGGTGATGCCGTTGATGATACTAAAAATACCTATGATAAAATAACGCCTAAAGATATACAGTTTATTGCAGCGACCATTTCTGATTTAGCCGACGACGATGGTTGGGCCTTTTTAGGCGATGTAGGTAGCTTGCTCCAAAAAAAGCAACCCAATTTTGACTCTAGGAACTTTGGATTTGAAAAGTTAACACCTTTGATAAAATCCATAGGAAACTTTGAAATAGAACGTCGAGAAGACTATAAAGGACGCTCCAAACTGGTGTATGTAAAAAATAAGCCAAAAGCAGCGAAACGCGGTGGTCATAGAAAAAAATAGCGAAACCCTTTATTCAGCCTATGCTGCGCTATGGTTGGCACCTTCTCTATAAATGGGAAGGTGTAAAGGGTGAATAAGAACAACATCTTTGCTTATGACAAAATAGGACTGTTAATAAGTTACCTTATTAAGCGCGGTCCTTTTCCTTATATTTGTTAGAAATCAACCATTATTATGAAACAATTATTATTTACGGTGTTTGCAGTATTCTGCATTAATCTACCAAATGCATTTGCACAATCCAGTATCATGGGCTTTACTGAGGAAGGCTCAAAGACTCAACTTCAACTTGAAACAGATTACGATAAACTGCTTAAAGCGAGTAATTTAGATGAATGGATGAAATACTTGAGCGCCAAACCACATCACGTAGGCTCACCATACGATAAGGAGGTCGTCGATTTTGTAGCGGCTCAATTTAAGTCATGGGGTTATGAGGTACGCATTGAAAAATTTAATGTCTTATTTCCAACTCCAAAACTACGTCTAGTTGAAATGATTGCGCCAACAACTTTTAAAGCTAGCTTGTTGGAACCACCAGTAGAAGGTGATGAATACTCTGAGCAAACAGATGATGCTCTTCCAGGCTATAATGCCTTTAGTATAGATGGTGATGTGACTGCCGATTTGGTTTTTGTGAATTATGGTATTCCTGCCGATTATGAAGAATTGGAACGAAGAGGCATATCTGTTAAAGGAAAAATAGTCAT
>CAZRDG010000101.1:0-8138 GCA_964598775.1 uncultured Lacinutrix sp. | reverse complement strand
ATCAGCAATCCATAAATCAATTAAACGCATCTAACTTTTTAAATAATACCTTATCATCATCAATATCCTATTCTAAGACCTTTCAAGGTGAGCCTCAAGTAAACTTAAACTTAACCGCTACACATTCTCAGAATACACAAACTGAAGTTATTAATATGACACTACCTACTTTGCAAGCTAGTGTTGGTAGAATTTTTCCTTTTGCACCAAAAATTGGTTCTAAAAAAGGCCTTATTCAAAATATTAATATGCAGTATAATGTACGAGGTGAAAACAGAATACAAACAACAGATTCACTTTTCTTTAAAAAAGAAATGTTTGATGATGCTAAAATTGGTATGCAACACAGCATTCCGCTAACGACAAACTTCAAACTTTTTAAGTACTTAAGCTTTAGTACAGGCGCAAATTACCAAGAAACATGGACATTGAATACTGTAAATAAGAGGTATGACCAGGACACTCAACAAGTTATTGAAACAGAATTAAACAATTTTGATTCCTTTAGAACTTATAATTTCAATATGAGTTTGGGTACAACAGTTTATGGTATGTTTGAGTTTGGAGAAGATAAAAAAATTCAAGCCATTAGGCACGTAATGCGTCCAAGCATTAGTTATAATTTATCGCCAGCTTTTAATAATTATTATGAAACTTATGAAGTTATTGATGCCAATGGATTAACAACTTCAGAAGTGGAATACACTCGTTTTGAAAATTCCATTTTTGGTAGTCCTAGCAATAGATTGTCAAGTTCTATTGGATTATCATTAAGCAATAATTTTGAAGCAAAAGTTAGAGATAAGGATAGCACAGCTACTGAACCAAAAAAAATAATTCTTCTTAACAATTTAAATTTTTCAACATCTTATAATATTGCTGCAGATTCTTTGCGTTGGTCTCCTGTAAGTGTAACTGGAGGTACTCAAATTTTTAACAATAAGATGCAAATTAATTTTGGTGCTACTTTAGATCCTTATGCTCTTGATAGTAACAATAGTAAAATAAACACTTTTAATATAGATAATGGTGGTAGTTTGTTTAGATTAACAAGTGCAAATTTTACTGCGAGGTATACCATAAGTAGTAAATCAGGTGATGGCAAAGATTCCGAAGAAACTGATCAAGATGAAAGAGCAAGAGAAGAATCACTTAGAAGTGGAGGTCGTGATGATGATTTATTTGGCAAACCACAAGACTTTGCTGACCAAAGATTAAATACTGACAACGATACAGATCAGAAAAAAGAAGAACCAAGCGAATTATACAACTATAAAATTCCTTGGAGCTTAAATCTCGCTTACGCTCTTAACTATGCGAATGCAAGACGAGAAGATCAAATTTCATCTCATTCTTTAATGGTATCAGGTAATGTAGATTTATCTCCACGTTGGAGTGTTGGTGCATCATCAGGATATGATTTTAAAAATAAAGGAATCACTTATACTCAATTACGTTTTGAACGTGACTTGTTGAGTTGGAGAATGAATTTTTCTTGGATTCCATTTAGCAATAGAAGTTCTTGGAATTTCTTTATTGGAATAAAATCAAGTATTTTAAGTGATATTAAATACGACAAACGCAGACAACGTGATAGACAACTTTAATAAATAATTTTTCAATGAAAACAATCATAACTACCTCAAAAGCTCCTGCTCCAATTGGACCTTACTCTCAAGCAGTTTTAAGCGGAAACACATTATACACTTCAGGTCAAATAGCATTCAATCCTAAAACTATGGCCTTAGTTTTAGATGATATTAAAACAGAAACAAAACAGGTCATGGAAAACATGAAAGCTGTTCTCACAGAAGCTGGAATGACCTTTGAAAATGTTGTAAAAACTTCCATTTTTATTAGTGACATGAATAACTTCTCACAAATTAATGAAGTATATGGCAGCTATTTTAATGAAGCTACAGCTCCAGCAAGGGAAACAGTTCAAGTTGCACGTTTACCAAAAGATGTAAACGTAGAAATCAGTATGATTGCGGTAAAATAATCCTTTAGTTAGGAGGCGTATTCTTTAGTAAATAGTTAGTTAGCATAGTATATAAATGTCTTGTGGTATTCTCTCCTTCACGAATCCCGTGTGATCGATTTGGATAAGGCATAACTTGAAATTGTTTGTTGTGTTTGATCAATTCATTAATAAGCATTTCAGCGCTTTGGTAATGCACGTTGTCATCACCTGTTCCGTGTACAATGAGTAAATTTCCTTCTAAGTTTTTCGCATAAGTTATTGGTGAGCCTTTGATGAAATCTTCTCGATTTTCCTGTGGCAATCCCATATATCTTTCTTGATAAATGTTGTCATATATTAATTGGTTAGAAACAGCGGCAACTGCTATTCCTGTTTTATAAATTTCTGGATGTTTAAACATGAGGTTGAGCGTCATAGAGCCACCTCCACTCCAGCCCCAAACTGCAGTTCGTTCATTATCTAAGTAACTAAGTTTTAAGATCTCTTTAGCAGCTTGACCTTGATCTAAAGCATTGACAACACCAATATTTCGATAAATACTTTTACGCCAAGCACTACCTTTTAAACATGGTGTACCTCTATTGTCCATATCAATAATGACATAACCTTTTTGAGCCATCATGATGTTCCACAAGCCTATTTGAGTATCAGTTGCCACTTGTCCCCAAGGTTCACCATAAACATGAAATAAAACAGGATACTTTTTAGATTCATCAAAATTTATTGGAAGTACCATACGAACATCAATTTCAATACCATCTTCAGTAGTAACTTTAGTAAACTTAACTTTTGGTAAATCAAGAGCATTGAGTTTATTTTTATGAACTTTATTTTCAGCTAAAGTTTTAATAATTTTATGTGAAGGCAACTCAACTAAATGCGCAGTTCGAGGTTCTGACGTGCTTTGATGAATATGCTTAGCATATTTCCCATTTGGAGCAAAACTATAATTATTAACACCTTCATAACTTGTAGGAGTAACTCGTTTCACATTGCCTTTGCCTTTTAAATCAGTCTTATATAAATAACGCTGTGTACTATTAGTTGGAGAGGCAATAAAATACAAATCCTTATCAGTAGCCGGACGTATTGATGCAACATCAAAATCAAAAGGCGTGATGAGTGTTTTTTCTCCAGAATTGATATTTATCTTGTAAATATGTCTCCATTGATCTGTTTCAGTCATTCTTAAAAAGGCTGAGCCATTATCTACTATTGGTAAGTCATTGTTTCCCCAACCATCTGCTGAAATATCTGGATACCCTAAATCTACCCAGGTATCTTCAACTTCAGTATATATTTTTTTCAATGATTTTGTTGATGGTTGATAAGACCATACAATCAATTGATTTTGATGACGATTCATTTGTTGAATGAGCATCAAATCGTCATTAACCCATTGCATACCAGGAATGTAATTTTCTTTTTCACCACCAGGAATTTGAAGATATTCCGTTTCATTTGAGTTTAAATTTATCAAACCAAGTTTCGCACCAGAAGGTTCTCTTCCAACTTTTGGGTACTGTAATGGTATTGGTTTGGAATAAATAGAATCCGTATTGTTAATCATGTAAAACGTCTCTATCTCGCTTGCATCTATTTGCCAATACGCCACATAATCTGCTTTCGGACTCCATGAAAAACCGTCTCGTTTCCCAAATTCTTCTTCATAAGCCCAATCAAAGGTTCCATTAATGATATCTCCAGTTCCATCAAATGTAAGTTGTGTCACTTGTCCCGTTGAAAAATCCTCCTTATAAATATTAAAATTCTGGACATAAGCTACGTATTTGTTATCAGCAGAAAATTTAGCAAACATTAACGATGAAGGTTTAAAAGTTGTTCCTAATTGCTTTAGTTTTTTTGTGTTAAAATCATAAACCCAATAATCTCCCTTGGTATAAGAACGCCAAACGCGGCTAGTATTATTAAAAAACAACACTTTAGTACCATCATCAGACAAAGAGAAGCTGCTTATCTGCAAAGGATTTCCATTGACGAGTAAAGATTCAGCAGCAATGAAAACACTACGCTCTTGCTTTGCTGAAGTATACTTAATAAGGTCATCTCCTTCACTTACAGTGCTTGATCTTTCAATAATAATGTAGGCTTCTCCATTTTCAATCCATTGCATTGGTCGTTCAAACTCTTGTGAAAATTCATTGGAATTATAAATCCTATCAATAGTCAACAAACTAGTGTTAGTCTCTTGTTGGGTAAAAGATACAGCGACTGCACTTAAGAAAAAGGTTAAAGTAATATATTTTAACTTAAACTTCATATGGTTGATTTTTTAATGTTAATTTTAAAGAGACAAAGCTCCAGATGCCACATTAGCATCTAAAAGTTTTTCTACTTCGTCCAAGGTTATGGTTCCATAATACCAATTTCCAGCAGCCAATATTTCGGCTAAGACAGCTTTATAGATATCATAATAACTTCGTTTTCCATCTACAAAATTAAAGACTTCCATGCGCATTGTTGAATGAATGCTAACTCCTGGAGCTCCTCCTCTTCTATTTCCAAAATAAGCATCAAGATCTGGATTGTTTTTAGGTATTTTCTTTGAAGCCGCTAATTCTTGAGGGCTTAACTCAATCTTAGGTGTTTTACTAGTATTATTCTTAAACATATAATATGCGTCAACATCATCCATTAGCACTTTTTTATTTGCCTTTAACCGTTCAACCATTGCTGCCATTTTTTTTGAACTATTGTCGTTTTTACCAACAACATCGGCAACTGACATTAAAGCTCTCGTTTCTCTTAATGTAGCTTGTTCTAAAATTATAGATGCATTTTTGTAAGCAAGCGTTTGATTTTCTAAAGACTCAATTTGATGAAATGCTGCCTGCAAATCATTTGCTAACCTTTTACTACCTTGAGTGAACGTTTCAGAAAGCAACAGATTTGTTTGGTCATCTTCAGCTTTACCCAAATAATAAGCCATTGAGGCAATAATAAAAGCATTACGTTGCAATTGGGTGGCATCAATCTGCCATAAGTCGTCATCTGAAGAATGGATGTAATAATCGTCCCAATTAATTAAACCAACTGCTGGAACTCCAATAACGCCTTCAATAAAATTCATATTATCTGAAGCGTTAAAGAATGGAACGAAACGAGCTCCAAAACCCTCTCTTGTGCCTCTAGTTGCATAGATCGGTCTTGAATGAGGTCGTGGCAAACCTCCCATTCTTCCAGCTGTTATAAATGGATTATTGGTTTCAATAACAAATTGTCCTACACTTTCAAACAAGGCGTCTAAATAACTTGTAATAGAATGTGGTGAATAAATTAAATGTTGAATTCTGCTTCCAATAGATTGTTTTGCACCAACCATATCTTGGTGCAAATTAGCAAGCATTTTTGCAGGTTCATCTTGAAAGTCTCTGAAGTATCTGTATTCAGAATAGATTTCATCTGTCCACCAAAATCTAATATCACGCAATGGACGTTCTATTTTGCCTTCATCAATGAGTTTATTTAAAGTTCTCGCAATTTCCAATAAATTACCACATCCACTACCATCATCATTTGCGGAACCCTGCTCTTCTTGCAAGTGTGCAGTGATAACAATTTGTTGATCACTATATTTTGATCCTCTTATCCAACCCTCAACAAAACCTGTTCTTCCAGGAGCCTCTCCAAATTCAGTATCTACCTTTGCTTTTACAACTACTTTTCCACCCATCGTTTTTTTACCTGTAGCAAAAACATCCTGCAAGCCTTTAGTTTGTAGCATTTGTTTTAACTGATCTCCTTTTCTAGGAGATAAATTAAAGGCAAAAGTTCCTTGTTTTCCTTCAGGGACATTGCTTGATATTCTTGTCCAAGCTAATTGATCAGGAAAATCCATTGGATTTTTACTTTCCGATGTTCCGTAACAAACAACACCCAAAGCACCTTTATCATAAACCGCGTTTGAAACTGCTGCTCCAGGATTACCGCTAACCAACACAATTTTTCCAGCGACATCCAATCCTTCTAAATCTTCTTTACTTCCAGTTCCTGCCCAAACCAATTCTGCTGTGACATCTGCATCATGGCTACCATCAGATAGCATCAAAGCATGATCACCAATGTCAGCTAACTTTATTTCAATAGGTTCTGTAATCCAAAGTTCTGCAGATTTTGCAGTATAGTTTGGTCCTCCAAGTGGCTGTTCAATAAATTTTACATCGACTAATCCTGCCTTTTTGGCTTCTTCAACTACATAATCAGCGGCTTCAAAATAACCATCCATACCTGAGTTACGATGCCATTGTGTTAAAATTCTAATATGCTCAAAAGATCTATCGCCAGAAAGTTCATTAATTAGCATTCTTATTTCATCATCATTCAAAAATGGTGTTTCTTGAGCAAATGTTGGCAGTGTTATACAGAGAAGTAAAAATGATTGAATAATACGTTTCATGATAAAATTTTATAAATTAAAAAGTGGTTAAATAGTAAGAATTTATGCTTAAATACTTATCACCACAATATATTTCAATTTGATATAACAATCAAAACTTGTTAATAACTAATCATAAGGATTCGTTGAATAATGCTTAAATTTGATAGTAACCAAATACTTCACATTATGCGCATTGAATATGATATAAAACTAGGTTTTAAAGATGTTATGATTCGCCCAAAACGATCTACTTTAAAGAGCAGAGCTCAGGTTGATTTAAATAGAGAGTTTAAGTTTATGCACAGTGATTATATTTGGAAAGGAATTCCAGTTATGGCGGCAAACATGGATACAGTTGGCACTTTTGAAATGGCTCTTGCACTCTCTAAACAAAAACTATTTACAGCTATTCACAAGCATTATTCGATAACCGATTGGAATGTGTTTTCATCAAACGCTCCTGCAGGAATTGAAAACTATATTGCCATTAGCACAGGAATTGGAAAGCAGGATTCAGAAAAATTAGCTTCCATTCTTGAGTTTAATCCACAATACAAGTTTATTTGTATTGATGTGGCCAATGGTTATAGTGAATACTTTGCAGATTTTGTAAAGAAAACTCGCGAACAATATCCAAATAAAGTCATTATTGCTGGAAATGTGGTTACTGGTGAAATGGTTGAAGAATTGCTGCTTTCTGGAGCTGATGTTGTAAAAGTTGGCATTGGTCCTGGTAGTGTATGTACTACGCGAGTTAAAACTGGTGTTGGTTATCCACAATTATCTGCAATTATTGAATGTGCTGATGCAGCTCATGGATTGGGAGGACAAATCATTAGTGATGGAGGTTGCACTATTCCTGGTGATATAGCTAAAGCCTTTGGTGCTGGAGCAGATTTTGTTATGCTTGGTGGTATGCTGGCAGGACATGATGAAAGTGGTGGTGAATTAATTGAACACAATGGTAAACCTTATAAGAAATTCTATGGTATGAGTTCTCAAACTGCCATGGAAAAACATGTTGGAGGTGTAGCTGAATATAGAGCTAGCGAAGGTAAAACAGTTGAAGTCCCGTATAAAGGCGATGTAGAATCTACATTGCAAGATATTCTTGGTGGCCTGAGAAGTACTTGCACTTATGTTGGAGCTCAACGATTAAAAGAACTTACAAAACGTACTACATTTATAAGAGTCGCAGAACAAGAAAACCAAGTATATAAAAAAGATTAAAAGATCAACCTATTTAATAATATCTATACTTTTTAGAGCCTCAAGATATTCTATTACAATTTCAAGCGGAATTGGTCCAAATTCGGCTGATAATTGATTTCTTATATCCAAAGCTGTGCGCTTTCCATTAACTAAATTCAATGTTTCATAAGTATACTCTCCTCCAGATCCTCTCAATCCATCAAAACTGTACATTTTTGGTGTAGGTTTACTCTTATCGAAATGATCAAAAAAGTAGTCATATCCAAAAACTGAGAGTGGTCCCTTTACATTCATGTTTCTTGAATACACCATATTTGCTTTATCGTTTATTATGCTAATCGATTTTCCAGAACCAATGGAGTTGGTTAATCCTGCTATGAAATTTGAATACTTTATATCATGTGATCTAGACAATGATGCAAAACTCTTAATGGAATTAAATGCAGCTTTCTCATAATTCCAAAAATGATGTTTAGCATTTTCTTGTTCTTCAATTGATAGAAGTTCGCAATAACTCAATAATTCATTTGAACGCTTTAATAC
>CAZRDG010000100.1:0-8183 GCA_964598775.1 uncultured Lacinutrix sp. | reverse complement strand
CTGCCCAGGAGTTATTACACCAGAGGAAGCCAAAGTAGGTATTATGCCTGGATTTGTATTTAAAAAAGGTAAAGTTGGTATTGTTTCTAAATCAGGAACTTTAACTTATGAAGCTGCTGATCAAGTTGTAAAGCAAGGATTAGGTATTACTACAGCAATAGGAATTGGTGGTGACCCAATTATTGGAACTACCACTAAAGAAGCCGTAGAAATGCTTATAAATGATCCAGAAACCGAATGTGTAGTCATGATTGGTGAAATTGGAGGTCAATTAGAAGGTGACGCTGCACAATGGTATAAAAACAGTGGAAGCAAGAAACCAGTTGTAGGATTTATTGCTGGAGAAACTGCACCTGCAGGACGTACAATGGGTCACGCTGGAGCTATCGTTGGAGGTAGTGATGATACAGCTCAAGCTAAGAAAAGAATTATGAAAGAGTGTGGAATTCACGTTGTAGACTCACCAGCTGAAATTGGAAAAAAAGTAGCTGAAGTTTTAAACTAAACGTTTAATGCATATCAAAATATAGTGTTAAAAACCTCATAAGATTTTGTGAGGTTTTTTTATTTGATGCAACTTGTAATTGCTATATTTGATGAACAACATTATACTAACAAATTATCTTAAAAATGAAATTATTAGAAGGTAAAACAGCCATCGTTACAGGAGCAAGTAGAGGAATTGGTAAAGGTATCGCTACAGTATTTGCAGAACATGGAGCTAATGTAGCTTTCACATATAGCTCGTCAGTTGAAGCTGCTAATGAACTTGAAAAAGAACTTAATGCTCTAGGAATTAAAGCAAAAGGATATAAAAGTAATGCAGCCGATTTTAATGAAGCTCAAGAATTGGCAGATGAAGTAGCTAAAGAATTTGGAAGTATCGATATTTTGGTGAATAATGCTGGAATCACTAAGGATAATCTTCTAATGAGAATTACGGAAGAAGACTTCGATAAAGTCATTGAAGTGAACCTAAAGTCAGTATTTAACATGACCAAGGCGGTTCAACGTACGATGTTAAAACAACGAAAAGGCTCAATCATAAACATGAGTTCTGTAGTTGGTGTTAAAGGTAATGCTGGACAAACAAACTATGCTGCATCTAAAGCTGGAATTATCGGGTTTTCAAAATCTGTAGCTTTAGAATTAGGTTCTCGTAACATAAGAAGTAATGTAATTGCGCCAGGTTTTATTGAAACCGAAATGACTGGAAAATTAGATGAAGACACTGTAAATAGTTGGAGAGCAGCTATTCCTCTAAAAAGAGGTGGTACACCTGAAGATATAGCTAATGTTTGTGTGTTTTTAGCAAGCGACATGAGCGCTTATGTTACAGGCCAAACCTTAAATGTTGATGGAGGAATGTTAACATAAGTAACACATTCATTACATTGAACATTATAAATCACTAAAGAATTAATGAGTTCACAAACTCTAATTTTTATTATTCTTGCAGGAATTTCAGCGCTTTTAATAGCGCTGTTTCAATATGCATATAAGGCAAAGAAAAGCAGGTTAAAAACAGTTTTTGTCTTTTTACGCTTTATCACCATTTTTGCAATTCTGGTATTGATTATCAATCCAAAGTTTGAAAAAACTGCTTTTTACAATGTTAAACCAAATTTAGTGGTAGTAGCAGATAATACACAATCAATCAGACACTTAGAGCAAAATGAAAATGTATTAAATCTGCTTTCAATTTTAGAAGCGAATAGTGATTTAAAAAATAAGTTTAATCTTAGATTTTTTGAGTTTGGGAATGAACTAAATGCCACTACTTTTGACTCTCTAACGTTTTCAAAACCACAAACAAACATTTCAAAAGTTTTTAATGATTTAGGACAAATTTATAATGAAGACATATCACCAACAATCTTAATAACAGATGGAAATCAGACTTATGGCTACGATTACGAATATGACTTAAAATCCTATGGTCAGCCGGTTTATCCTATTATATTAGGTGATACAGTAACTTACACAGATTTAAAAATTCAGCAGTTGAATGTCAACAAATACGCTTATTTAAAAAATAATTTTCCAATTGAAATTATTGCAACTTATAATGGCAATGAAGCCATAAGTACGCAATTAGTAGTGAGTTCTGGTAATTCAATTGTGTATAGACAGCCTCTAATTTTTACAAAATCTAATAATGCGAGAACAATTAATTTTACACTGCCAGCAAATAGAGTGGGAGTAAATTCATATGCAGCTAGGATAGAAGCCTTAGAGAATGAAAAAAATACCATAAATAATAGCAAACCTTTTGCTGTAGAGGTGATTGACCAAAAAACCAATGTAGCACTTATTAGTGATATGGTTCATCCTGACTTGGGAATGCTTAAAAAATCTATTGAAAGTAACGAGCAACGTTCAGTATCCATATTGACTCCTAGCGAATTTTTAAATACAATTGATAATTTTCAACTCGCCATTATTTATCAGCCTAATTCTTCATTCAGACAGGCTTTTGAGACTATTAAAAATAGTGGCATTAATAAGTTTATTATCGCAGGAAGCAAAACACAATGGTCGTTTTTAAATCAAGTGCAAAGTAATTACACATTAGATATTACTCAACAATTTGAAGATTATCAAGCTACGCTCAACCCAAATTTCACCACCTTTATTATTGATGATTTAGACTTTAGTTCATTTCCACCATTAATTTCTGAGTTTGGAGATATCAATTTCAATACAACAGCTGAAATTTTATTGTACAAAAAAGTGAATAACACGCTCACAGATTTACCTTTATTACTCACTTTTGAAGCTAATAGCAAACGCGAAGCAGTATTACTTGGTGAGAATATTTGGAAATGGAGAGCACAAAATTATTTGAATGATAAGTCGTTTCAACAGTTTGATAACTTTATTGGGAAATTAGTGCAATACCTTGCTACGAATAAAAAAAGAAGTAGGCTGAATGTAGATCATGAATCGTTTTATAATGGTAACGGAAACATTATTATTTCGGCCCAATTTTTCAATCAAAATTATGAGTTTGACTCAAAAGCAAGTATAAATATCATTACCAAGAATAAAGAAACTGATGATGAAACCATTGTGCCATTCATTCTTAAAAATAATAATTATCAGGCAGACTTAAGTGGTTTTAGTCCTGGTTCATATGAATATACTGTCAGAGCAAACAATGGCGAAGCTTCACTTTCCGGCTTGTTTCAAATTTTGGATTATAATGTAGAGCAACAATTTTTAAATGCCAATGTAACGAAACTGCAACAGTTGGCTATAAATAGTCAAGGTTCTAGCTATTTTATTGCAAATACAGATGATTTAATTTCAGATTTACTTAATGATTCTCGTTTCACTACAATACAAAAAAGCAACAAAAATGTCGTACCTTTAATCGATTTCAAAATCCTTTTAGCACTCATTGCATTAAGTCTATCAATGGAGTGGTTTATGAGAAAATATAACGGACTTATTTAATAACATTAACAACAAAAATAAAATGGAAAAATTACCAAAGATTGGTGTCCCAATCATTTTTACTTTAATAGTACTAATCATACTAATTGCCAAATCAGCAGTTACCATTGGATCTGGAGAGGCTGGAGTTTTATATAGAACCTTCGACAATGGTGTAGTAACGGATCAACCGCCTTTAAATGAAGGATTCCATCTTGTGGCACCTTGGAATAAAGTATTTATTTATGAAGTAAGACAACAAGAAGTTTTTGAAAAAATGGATGTTTTATCTTCTAATGGTTTGGATATAAAATTAGATGCTTCTGCTTGGTTTCAACCAGATTACGAAAACTTAGGGAAGTTGCACCAAGAAAAAGGCGAGATGTATAAAGAGCGTATTTTATTGCCTGCGATTCGTTCTGCAGCAAGAAGTGTTGTAGGTCGTTATACTCCTGAGCAATTATATTCAAGTAAGCGCGATTCTATTCAGATTGAGATTTTTTACGAGACTAAAAAAATCGTTGGTGATCAATATATTCAGCTCAATGAAGTCTTAATTAGAGATGTTACGTTACCAGTAACAATTAAAGATGCTATTGAACGTAAATTAAAACAAGAACAAGAAAGCTTAGAATACGAATTTAGGTTGATTACAGCCGATAAAGAAGCCCAAAAGCAAATAATTGAAGCTCAAGGTAAAGCTGAAGCCAACAAAATTTTGAGTGCATCATTAACAGATAAAATACTTCAAGATAAAGGTATTGAAGCGACCATGAAACTTGCAGAATCGCCAAACAGTAAAGTCATTGTTATTGGTTCTGGAAAAGATGGATTACCTATAATTTTAGGAAACCAATAAAATTTAAAAAAATTTATCATAGATAAACTTGGAATTCTAATTATTTATTCTGAATCTTTGTCAAGACAAATAACAAAATGAATTTTATTCAATTTCATCATCATCATTTTCATACTTGCACTCAAGCGAGCTGAAAATGTATTGAATAAAACCAAGATATTTTTAAAACCGTTTGAGTAAATCAAGCGGTTTTGTTTTTTCACTAAAGTGAAAATCTCTTCCCAAAAAGATTTACTCAAACACATAAAAAACAAAAATGAGTAAATTAAAAATTGCAGTTCAAAAATCAGGTCGTCTTCATGACGATTCAATGAGTCTTCTTAAAGACATAGGTATTTCAATAGATAATGGGAAAGATCAACTTAAGGCTTCGGCTAATGATTTCCCGTTAGAAGTCTTTTATCTAAGAAATGGTGATATCCCACAATACTTGCGAGATGGTGTGGTAGATGCAGCCATTATAGGTGAAAATGTACTAATTGAAAAAGGGAATGATATTCAATTTGTTGAAAAACTTGGATTTTCAAAATGTCGTGTTAGTGTAGCTCTTCCAAAAGAAGCTAAATATAAAACTATTCAAAACCTTAATGGAAAACAAATAGCAACCTCTTATCCAAACACGGTAAAGCAATTTCTTAATGCCAAAGGAGTCACTGCCAACTTGCACATCATTAATGGCTCTGTAGAAATTGCACCTAATATTGGACTTGCTGATGCTATAGTTGACATAGTATCAAGTGGAAGCACATTATTTAAAAACAATTTGGTTGAGAAGGACGTTATTTTAAATTCTGAAGCTGTTTTGGCAGTATCTCCATTAATTTCATCAGAAAACCAAGATATACTTAATAAAATTCAGTTTAGAATTCAATCGGTTTTAAAAGGAAGAGCATCAAAATATGTCTTATTAAATGCGCCAAATGATAAACTAGATGATATCATTAAGGTCCTTCCTGGAATGAAAAGCCCAACTGTTTTACCATTGGCACAGGAAGGATGGAGCTCAGTACATAGTGTTATTAGCAAAAATCAATTTTGGGAAATTATTGATGAATTGAAACTTAAAGGAGCCCAAGGAATATTAGTTTGTCCAATTGAAAAAATGGTATTATAGTTATGAAAATAATAGAAAACCCAAAAAAGGAAAATTGGTCCATATTATTACAAAGACCAACTCAGTCAGTCGAAGATATTGAAAACACAGTCAATCAAATATTTTTAGATGTAAAGCAACATGGAGATTTCGCTGTTAACAAATACACGTCTATATTTGATGGAATTGAACTTGATGATTTTGTTGTTTCAGAAGATGAATTAAAAGATGCTGAAAAAAATATTTCATTAGAGTTAAAAAATGCTATTAAAATTGCAAAACAAAACATTGAATCATTTCACAAAGCTCAAAGTACAACTAAAGTTGAAGTTGAAACCACTTCAGGTGTTTATTGTTGGCAAGAAAAACGTCCAATAGAAAAAATAGGATTGTATATACCTGGAGGAACAGCACCATTGTTTTCAACAGTTTTAATGTTAACTATTCCTGCTCAAATTGCTGGCTGTAATGATATTGTCCTATGTTCACCACCCAATAAAGAAGGCAGAATTGCTGATGAAATTTTATTTGCTGCCCAATTATGCGGTTGTACTAAAATTTTAAAAGTTGGTGGTATTCAGGCTATAGCAGGAATGACATTTGGCACGAATTCAATTCCTAAAGTCTATAAAATATTTGGTCCAGGCAACCAATTTGTCACAGTTGCCAAACAATTATCAACTAAATATGGAATTGCTATTGATATGCCAGCAGGACCGAGCGAATTGTTAGTTGTTGCAGATGATTCAGCCAATGCGGCATTTGTTGCTTCAGATTTGTTGAGTCAAGCTGAACATGGTACAGATAGTCAAGTTATCCTGGTTTCGGATTCCAAAAGACTAATTGAAAGTGTGGAGTCGGAAATTGAAAATCAATTAATAGACTTGCCAAGAAAGGATATTGCACAAAAAGCCTTGCAAAACTCAAGAGCTTTTTTAATTGAAGATGTGGAAGAAGCACTCCAATTAATAAATGAATATGGACCAGAACATTTAATTATTTCAACTGAAAACGATGCTTATTTTGTAAATAATATTGTAAACGCTGGATCAGTATTTATTGGAAATTATACACCAGAAAGCGCTGGTGATTACGCTTCAGGCACCAATCACACCTTACCAACTAATGGTTTCACAAAAGCCTATTCAGGAGTGAATTTAGATAGTTTTACTAAAAGTATAACATTTCAAAAAATCACCAAAGAAGGATTGCTAAATATTGGTGAAACTGTTGAATTAATGGCAGAAGCAGAAGGATTACGAGCTCACAAAAATGCCATATCAATCAGATTAAAAGACTTAAAGAAATGAAAATACAAGATTTAATAAGAGATAATATTAAAGCCTTAAAACCTTATTCTTCTGCTAGAGATGAATATAAAGATGCGTCGTCAAATATGGTGTTTCTTGATGCTAATGAAAATCCTTATAATAATGGTGTTAATCGTTATCCTGATCCTCAGCAATCAAACTTAAAAAATGTATTAGCACAACAAAAAGGAATTTCAAAAAACAATATTTTACTTGGAAATGGAAGTGATGAAGTCTTAGACCTAATTTTAAGGGTATTTTGCGAACCGAATAAGGATAAAATTATTACGCTGCCACCAACCTATGGAATGTACGAGGTTTTAGCTAATGTTAATGCCGTTGACGTCATAAAAATCAATTTATCAGAGTCATTTCAACCTAAAGTTGATCACATATTAAATTCAGCAGATCAGTATTCAAAAATTCTGTTTTTGTGCTCACCAAATAATCCTAGTGGTAATAGTTTCAACATTAAAAATGTAGAGAGACTGCTATTAAATTTTAATGGAATTGTGGTCATTGATGAAGCTTATATTGATTTTTCAGATCAAAAAAGCTGGTTGAGTCGATTAGAAGAATTTCCGAATTTAATTATCACACAAACGCTTTCAAAGGCTTATGGTTTGGCGGGAATTCGTTTAGGTATTTGTTTCGCCTCTAAAGAGATTATTTCGGTTTTGAACAAGATAAAGCCTCCTTATAATATCAACGAATTAACTCAACAAAAGGCCTTAGAACGCTTATCTATACCTGAAGATGTAAAAAATGAAATTCAAAATATACTGCAACAACGTAATTGGCTTGCTGAGAAACTTAAAAACATCGCGTTTGTGGAAATTATTTACCCATCTGATGCTAACTTTGTATTAGTAAAGGTTGATAATGCTATAAAAAGATATGACCAGCTGATACAAAAAGGAATTGTAGTTAGAAATAGAACTAACCAACCAGGTTGCGAAAATTGCTTACGATTTACAATTGGTACAAAAACTGAAAATGAAAAATTAATTACGACACTTAAAACATTATCATGAAGAGAGTATTATTTATAGATAGAGACGGAACCTTGATAAAAGAACCAGCTGACGAGCAAATTGATTCGTTTGATAAGTTAATTTTTTACCCTAACGTGTTTCAATACATGAGTAAAATTTGTAAGGAATTAGATTTTGAAATCGTAATGATAAGCAATCAAGATGGATTGGGTACAGATATATATCCTGAAAACACGTTTTGGCCAGTGCATAACTTTGTTATTGAAACCTTTAAAAATGAAGGTGTTATTTTTCAAGAACAATTTATAGACAGAACCTTTTCAAAAGATAATGCACCTACACGCAAACCAAATACAGGACTGCTGACCAAGTATTTTTCTAAGGACTATGATTTAGGTAATTCTTTTGTAATAGGAGATCGTTTAACAGATATTGAATTGGCAAAAAATCTTAATGCCAAAGGGATTTATATTAATGATAATACAAAT
>CAZRDG010000099.1:0-8259 GCA_964598775.1 uncultured Lacinutrix sp. | reverse complement strand
AGGATAAAGTTCAGTGCTTATTCCTACTTCCCTAAGTTTTGCAATGGCTTTTAAGCAATAAAAGGCTTCTTCTTCACCAAAATTAATAAATAGGACTTCAACTGAATCCGAAACCGTTTCTGGAAATAAATTAAGTTCTTCAAGAACCAAGTAAATTCTATCTAAACCAAAACTAATACCAACTCCACTTATGTCTGGCATTCCGAAGATTCCTGTGAGGTCGTCATAACGTCCTCCACCACCAATGGAACCCATTTGCACCTTTTCTGGGGCTGACACTTCAAAAATGGCTCCTGTATAATAGTTTAGTCCGCGAGCTAAGGTTACATCTAATTGCAAGCTAGTCGTTTTTAATCCTATGTTTTCTATAGCCTTATTAATATAGGCTAATTCTTCTATTCCTTTTAAACCTTCTACTGATGATTTTAAAATATCGTTTAGACTTTCAATCTGAGATTCAAAAGTACCTTTCAAACTAAATAAAGGTTTAAGCTTAGTAATGCCTTCTGCTGAAATACCTTTGCTAATCATTTCTTCTTTGACCTTCTCCTCTCCTATTTTATCTAGCTTATCCAAAGCTACGGTAAAGTCAATAAGTTTATCTTTTGCACCTATAACTTCTGCAATACCAGATAATATTTTACGATTATTTATTTTTATGGTCACATCTTCAAGACCTAACTTATTAAAAACATCATCATACAATTGTACAAACTCCACTTCCTGCAGTAAACTGGTTGAACCAACAACATCTGCATCACATTGATAAAACTCTCTAAAACGACCTTTCTGCGGTCTATCTGCTCTCCAAACAGGTTGTGTTTGGTAACGCTTAAACGGAAAGATAATGTCGTTTTTGTGTTGCACGACATAACGAGCAAACGGCACTGTTAAATCATAACGAAGGGCTTTTTCTGAAATACTTGATGTTAATTTATTAGAGTCCTTTTCATTATATGCAACTTCATCAGCTTTAGACAGATAATCACCAGAATTTAAGATCTTAAAAATCAATCTATCGCCTTCATCACCATATTTTCCCATTAAGGTGTCTGAGTTTTCAAAACTTGGTGTTTCTATAGGTTGAAATCCAAAACGCTCAAAACTAGACTTTATCACACCAAAGATGTAGTTGCGTTTTGCCACTTCAATCGGCGAAAAATCTCTTGTTCCTTTTGGTATGCTTGGTTTTTGTGCCATATTAACTATCTGCTAAAGCAGGTTTCTCTTTAATAATTATAAAATCTTATTTAAAAATGGATTCCACATCACAATTCGACAAGCTCAATGTGACAGCTGCGGAATAACAAAAATAAACGAATTAATTTATCAACTTATCAAAATAGGAAAACAATTCACCTTTTGTAATTACTGAACCTTGCTGTATTAAAGCAAATTTATCTAATTGCTTATCGTTTGAGTATGCCTTTTTAGCATTGAAAATTTCAACATCATCACTCATCAAATTTTCTCTTAACCAACCGAAACCCTCGCTAGTCGTTAAATCTACGTCTTTTGAATTTAGTTTTATACCAATCAATTCAATTTCAGATTCACCTAAGTAAAACAAATACATGTGCTGTGGCGAAATGTTTTCAAGATATTCAGCTTTTGTGAGTACGCCTTCCCAAACCAAGTCACTAAAAACGTCCAATTCCTGTTCTGCAACTTCTGGTTTATTGGTTTTAATATCCTTCCATTCTTCAGCAGTAATAGATTGAGTAGCCAAAAAATTAATGAATTCTTGTTGTAATTCTTCAAATTGTTCTTTAGATAATCGTGTAAACTTCATAGTAAAAAAAATGCGCTCTTTTTCAAGAGCGCAAATTTAAGTATATATATTTAAAAATCTCTTAGAATATATAACGTAATCCAAATTGCATTTGCCATCTAGACATTAAACTTGAGTCATATCCAAATGTTTCTGTTTGGTCTGGGTTGAAAGTATAAGTTGGGTTTCCAGATCCATCTACCGTTACACCAATTGGTTGAACGTTATTTGGCTGCTGAATTAATCCCCATTCCGAATTAATTAAATTTCCAACATTTAAAATATCAACACTAAACTGAAGTGTATTTACAGCATCTCCGCCAACTTTAAAGTTTAAATCTTGCAAGAATTTAACGTCCCAACGTCCTCTCCAAGGTGCTAAAGCACCATAGCGCTCAGCATACTGTCCTCTTCTTCCACTTAAATAATCATCCTGAGCAATGTAATCATCAAAAGCTGCAGCTTGTCCAGCACCAGAAAATTGCATCTGATTTATTTCAGAAGAGGTAGGTACATAAATTAAATCATTTAAGCCTGAACCATCACCATTAATGTCTCCACCATAGGTATAGTTAAAACGTCCACCTTGAGCGTATTCAAAAAATGTAGAAATTGTTGTTGCCCAATTATCATTCCCATAAGTCCATTTTTTACTTGCAACACCAATAAATCTGTGTGTATCACCATAACGAGAATACGACAATTGATCGTTGTTAACATCTCCTAGCGCTGCATTGAATGCAAAAGCATCTCCAGTAATTTCAGCTTCAATTGAGTTGACGTCTTTTGAATCTAAATAGCTATACGCTAAGCTTGTATATAACCCATTTGTAAATGTTTTTTGAGCTTTTACTGCAACGTTCCAAATTCGTCCTTTATCAGAATTAGTAAATACATAAGCATTGTTAATAATGTCATCTGAAGTGTAAACTGGTCTATTATCAACACCATTCAAAGTACCTGAAGGAGGTAATAGTCCCCAGTTTTGAACATGCGCTCCATTAATATCTTTTGTATATGAAACGTCACCAGTTAATATTAAACCGCTTTCAAATTTATAATCCGTACCAACATTGGTTCTCCAGACTTGTGGAAATTTATAATCTGGATCAACCATTTGATAGAAGAATACATTTGGGTTTCCTATTTGGTTCCCTAACCACACAAAAGGGAAACGTCCTGTAAATAAGCCTGAACCACCTCTAACTTGGAAGGTATTGTCACCTTTTACGTCATAATTAAAACCTACTCTAGGAGAGATTAACCAATCGTTATTTGGCATTTTTGTGTTATCTAAAAAGACTGTTTCGCCAGTATTAGGGTTTACATAAGGAATCTCTGGTACGTAGCAACATGCATTATCAATAACATCTTGAGCCTTTTGAGATGAATCAAAAAATAACGGTTTGTCAAAACGAACTCCATAAGTCAATTTAAAATTGTCAGTAACATTCCATTCATCTTGCGCATAAAACGCTAGTTGCCCAACATTGGTTTCCGCTAAAGCCCAACCACCTGGATTACCTTCTCCATTGGCTTCTAAAGCGCTATTTGCTGCATATGCTGCATTAAATAAATCTTGTAACCCTCCAGAATCAACTAAGTTTTGAAAATCGTCCATAGTTGTTGTTGGAAAAAACACACCTTGTGCACCATAAACACCTAAGTTGAATGAGTTATCAAATTTAAACTTCTCAAAAGACATCCCAACCGTAAATGTGTGATCACCTTTATAAAAATTTAAATTGTTAGAAAACTGCAATACTTTTTGGTCTAATCTGTTATGAATTGAGAAAGGTTCATGACCAGCAATGATATAATTTGAACCATCTTTAGTAATTGTTATAGATGGTGCTGGTGTTGATAATGGATTTCTAAAATCATCAAAATGTGTATACCCAAATTGAAGTTTATTAGATGCCTCATCAGATAATGTAGAGTTTAACTCAAGCTGAACAGACCTTAAATTGTTATTAATTTCATAACCTGCATTTTCAAACTGTAGCGTTGACGCGCTAGGGCCTCTAAAACCTAAAGCCGTTGGGTGAGCTGGTTTTTGCTTCGATGCATTTAAAAAGTTATAAATTATAGCGAATCTATTATTATCATTAATGTTCCAATCTAGTTTAAAAATACCTTTATTACTTTCTGTAGCATAGGTAAATCCTTTATAAGCACCAGGATTATAAAATCCTCCATCTGGCGTTGTAATATTTTGTAATGCGTCTCTAACAATAATTAAATCAGATTCTAAAACTCTTGATTGGTTTATTCCACCTCCACCAGAACTTGGTTGCCAAGGCGAGCCTAAATCTTCTCTATCATCTTTTTCAAAATTTGCAAAGAAAAATAATTTGTTCTTTACAATTGGTCCACCAATACTTGCACCTATTTGAGACTGATTTAATTTAGGAACAAAAATGTCTTCTCCTTTAATTTTACTTCCTGTAAAATCTTGATTTCTATAGAAACCATAAACTGTTCCATGAAAGTCATTAGTTCCACTTTTTGTTACTGCATTTACCGCAGCACCAGTAAATCCAGATTGAGTAACATCATATGGTGCTGTTGAAACCTGAATTTGGTCAATGGCATCTAAGGAAACTGGCTGTGCATCAGTTTGCCCTCCAGGTGTTGCAGCATCTAGTCCAAAAGGGTTGTTAAAAATTGCTCCATCCAGTGAGAAATTATTGAACTGATCATTTCTTCCACCAAACGATCCATTACTGGCTGTTGGCTCTAATCGAGTAAAATCTGCTGCAGATCTTGTAATTGTTGGTAGCCTAGTCAATTCACGACGTCCTACACTAGTTTCCGCTCCCGTCCTATCACTTCCAAAGGTTCCTGTTCCGCCAGATCCAGTAATAACAACTGTATCTAATTGCTGGCTATCCTCTACTAATGAAACATCAATGTTTTCTGTTTTTCCTAAAGTCAAATACACATCATTAAATACTTGCTCTTTGTACCCAATATAGCTGATGGTAATTGTATAAGGTCCTCCAACTCGCAAGTTTAATAAGTTATAACGACCGTCAAAATTTGTAGCTGCTCCATATTTGGTTCCTGTTGGTGTATGAATTGCAACAACATTGGCGCCAGGTAATGGTTCAGAATTTTCATCTAAAACTAAACCTTTAATGTTTGATGTAGTTACTTGAGCATAAGCTGAAAAACTCAAACACATAATAAAGATTAAAATTATTGTTTTTTTCATTGACTTGATTGTTTAGTTAATTGTTAATTTCAGTTAAATTTAAAACAAAAAAAGCTGCTCAATGAGCAGCTTTCATATAGAATATAAATAATTATCAACTATTGTTAATAATTAAAATTGTTAAGCTTGTGCAATAACCTCAAAAGGCATTTCAACAGTTACTTCTCTATGTAAACGAATAACAGCATTGTATTGACCTAAACGCTTAATATTACCTCCAGTAATGTTAATGAATTTTTTGTCAATAGTGTGTCCTTCTTTTTCTAAAGCTTCTGCTAAATCTGCTTTGGTTACAGAACCAAATAATTTATCACCAGCTGATGCGCCTTCTGTTGCTTTAGCTGTTAACTTTATTTCTAAAGTTCTAATAGCTTCAGCCATTTTATTAGCATCATCAATAATTTTCTTTTCTTTAAAGGCACGTTGCTTTAAGTTTTCAGCTAAAACTTTCTTTGCAGAAGCTGTAGCAATAACAGCATGTCCTTGAGGAATTAAAAAATTTCTACCATAACCGTTCTTAACTGTTACAACATCGTCTTTAAATCCTAAATTTTCAACGTCTTGTTTTAATATAAGTTCCATTGTTATGTGTATTTTATTTTAATAAATCAGCTACATAAGGCATCAATGCTAAATGACGAGCTCTTTTAACTGCTACAGACACTTTTCTTTGATACTTTAATGAAGTTCCTGTTAAACGTCTTGGCAACAGTTTACCTTGTTCGTTTACAAATTTTAATAAGAAGTCTGGATCTTTATAATCAATATACTTAATTCCAGATTTTTTAAAACGACAATACTTCTTTTGCTTGTTCGTTTCAATGTTTAAAGGCGTTAAATATCTAATTTCTCCGTCTTTCTTTCCTTTTGCTTGTTGTTCAATTGTTGACATAATTACGCTTTTTCTTTAAGTTTAACTCTTCTTCTTTCAGCCCAAGCCACAGCGTGCTTGTCTAGTTTTACAGTTAAGTAACGCATAAAACGCTCGTCACGTCTAAATTCAACCTCTAAAGGATTGATAACTTCACCAGCAACCTGGTATTCAAATAAGTGATAAAAACCACTTTTTTTGTTTTGAATTGGATAAGCTAATTTCTTTAAGCCCCAATCCTCTTTGGATATCATCTTTGCACCTTTAGAAACAAGAAAATCTTCGTATTTCTTTACTGTTTCCTTTATCTGATCTTCAGATAAAACGGGATTCAAGATGAAAACAGTTTCGTAATGATTCATAAAAATCGATTTATTTATTTAAATTGGGTGCAAAAATATATATTAATGTTGGTATTAACAACATTTTTTTGCTTAATTTAGCAGCTCTTCACAAATGTTAATATTTTGTTAAAAAACACGCTTTATCGATGTTTTTTGGTTTTTAACCGAATTTTTCGTACTATTGTCGATATCTTAACCTAAAACAATAAATGTTATGACTTTAAACTGTGTTGTTGTAGATGACTCCGCAATCCAACGCTTGTCTATTGTCAAGTTAATTGAGAATCATTCCTCGCTTAACCTGATTGCAGAATATAGCAGTGCCCTGGAAACCAAAAATGGCCTTAATACCCATAAGGTAGACTTAATCTTTCTTGATATTGAAATGCCTGTTTTAAACGGTTTCGAATTACTAGATGTACTAAATAATAAACCCCAAATTATTTTTGTTACTGGTAAAACGGAATACGCTTTTAAAGCATTTAATTACGATGCCACAGATTATTTACAAAAGCCAATTACTAGGGAACGCTTTAATACTGCAGTCGAAAAGGCTATGGAGCAGCATAAACTCACACTTGACTTTAAAGAGACAGATGGAGAGCACATCTTCGTAAAAAGTAATCTTAAGAAACGAAAAGTTTATATCAAGGATATCAAATGGATCGAAGCTCTTGGTGATTACGTTAAATTAGTAACCGAAGAGAACAGCCTTGTAGTGTTATCTACCATGAAAGCTTTTGAAGCTGAATTACCTGAAGGAAAATTTTTAAGAATTCATAAATCTTATATTGTGAATTTAGATAAGGTTGACCGATTCAACAGTAAAAATGTTGAAGTTGGTTCTTATGAAATCCCATTAAGTAGGAATAAAAAGACATTATTAGTAGATGCTTTAAATAATATTTAAAACGTTAATAATTATCGACATTTAATACTACTTTAATAGGACGAAAATCTTTTATACTCAAGAAGCTATTTTTAATTTTAAGAATAGCTTCTTTTGTTTTTAATAAAGATTGCTGTTCTGGTATTTTAATAAGGATGTTTTTGTGATATTGATTCCTAATCCTTGATATTGGTGGAAATTCAGGCCCTAACACATGCTCCTTAAACAATTGTCTCAACGATTTTGACAACCACTCTGCTCCATCATTGACCTTATTATAATCTCTATGCTGTAATGTAATTTTTATCAATCTATAGATTGGTGGATATTTATAATTGTAACGCTCATCCATTTGCTCCTTGAACATTCCATTATAATCATTTACAGAAACTTGTTGCAAAATTTTATGATAAGGATCATACGTTTGAATAAGCACCTTCCCTCTTTCTTTCGTTCGTCCTGCTCTTCCCGAAACTTGCTGCATAAGTTGATAACTACGTTCATGAGCTCTAAAATCTGGAAAATTGAGTAAATTATCAGCGTTCATGATACCAACCAATTTAACATTTCTGAAATCCAGTCCCTTTGTAAGCATTTGAGTGCCAACCAAAACATCAATTTCTTGATTTTCGAAAGCTGATATTATTTTTTCATAACTATATTTCCCTCTTGTGGTATCTAAATCCATTCTAGCAACTTTTATGTCTGGAAATAAATTAGAAACTTCTTCTTGTATCTGCTCTGTACCAAACCCTTTACTATCAAGCTCAACGCCTCCACAGGCCTGACATGCAATTTGCATAGCTATATGATGTCCGCAATAATGGCATCTCAGTTGGTTTTTATATTGATGAAACGTTAAACTCACATCACAATTTGGACATTGAGGCGAATGACCACAAGTGTTACACTCAATAATAGGAGAAAAACCACGTCTGTTCTGAAATAAAATCACTTGAAAACCATTATCTAAAGCTTCTGTCATTTCTTCAATGAGTCTATCGCTAAAATGACCTTTCATTCGCTTGCGTTTGTACTTATCCTTAATATCCACAAGTTCTATCTCAGGCATCAAAACATTATTGTAGCGTTCATTCAATTCGGCTAAACCATATTTTTGGGAAATTGAAGCGTTGTAATAGCTTTCAACACAAGGTGTAGCTGAAC
>CAZRDG010000098.1:0-8284 GCA_964598775.1 uncultured Lacinutrix sp. | reverse complement strand
TAGTGAAACAGATTGGGACATTGCCTTTAGAGGATCAACCATTATAGTAAATGGAGGTGAATCTTTTGGAGCAACAGATGAACCAAGCAGAACTGGAGACGCAGCTGTTTATATTACGTCTGGAACTATGGCAACCATAGAAACAGTAGATACATCTTTATTTAAACAAGACTCTACTGAAGGTTATGCCATTACAACTGGTAGCGGAAACGGTTGGTACACTTACAATCCGTCAAACAACACGATTGCTCCAACACCAGGAAAAATATTAGTATTTCAAACTCGTAATGGTCTTTATGCAAAAGTTGAAATTTTAAGCTATTATAAAGATGCACCTGCTGAAATTACTACTGAAATTGCAACTAACGATTCTAGGTACTATACATTCAATTATGTGTATCAGCCTAATGAAGGAGAAACAGACTTTAATTAAAAAGAAAAAAAATAATGAAACCATTTGTTGAATACATTCCTATCTTAACGACTATTTTTTCGATCTTTTTTATAAGAGAAATATACATTCACTATAAGGAAAGAAAAACATCTTATTTATTATGGTGGACTATTGGAGTTTTAGCGTTTGGATTAGGAACTTTAGCTGAAAGTCTCCACGCCATATTTGGCTGGAATGAAGTCAATGTACGATTTTGGTACATTGTTGGCGCATTACTTGGAGGCTTTCCATTAGCGCAAGGCTCTGTTTATTTGCTAATGAATAAATGGTTTGCACATATAACTTCAGTTCTTATCGTTGGACTTATTTTAGTTGCTTCATATTATGTCATTATAACACCAATTGAATTGCCTTTAAATTTTGATTATAGATTAACTGGGGCAGTATTTGAATGGAAATGGGTAAGGCAATTTTCGCCTTTAATTAATATTTATTCATTTTTATTTTTAGTTGGTGGCGCTATATATAGTGCTACAAAGTATTATGGCCTAAAACATAAAAAAGCACATTTTAAAGGAAATATTTTCATCGCTTTTGGAGCTCTATTACCAGGTATCGGAGGAACTTTTACGAGATTAGGCTATGTTGAAGTCCTCTTTATTACCGAATTTATTGGACTTGTACTTATTTATATTGGTTATAGAGTAATTAAAACTGAAAATAAAATAAGTCGAGTTTCAATCGCTTAAAAAGAAAATTTAATTCATTGAGAATTAATTCTACATAGTGATAATAAACCCTTGCTTACAAAAGTGAGGGTTTTTTAATGATATTTTGTGAAGATTTTTGTAGCCTCATTATAAGCACTTTCAAAGCTCAGGGCATTTAAATTACTTATCGATTTTTTAGAGGTGAAATAAGACAATAACTTTTCGGTTGGCATATTTCCAGTAAGTTCATCTTTAGCCATAGGACAACCACCAAAGCCTTGTATAGCACCATCAAAACGTTTGCAACCAGCTAAATAAGCCGCATTGACTTTTTCAAACCAGGTGTTTGGAGTTGTATGCAAATGCGCTCCGAATTCAATTTCTGGATATTTGGGTATTAGATTAGAAAATAAATAGTCAATATTCTCAGGGTTTGAGCTACCAATGGTATCACTTAAGGACAATATTTTTACTCCCATTTTGCTCAAACGTTCTGTCCATTCACCTACAATTTCAACATTCCAAGGATCACCATAAGGATTTCCAAATCCCATAGATAAATAAGCAACAACTTCTTTATTGGATTGCGAAGCAATATCTAAAATCTCCTGAAGTGTTAATACAGATTGCGCAATGGTTTTATGTGTATTACGCATTTGAAAGTTTTCTGAAATAGAAAAGGGATAACCCAAATAATCAATTTCAGTGAATTGCGAAGCATCAGCTGCTCCTCTAGTATTGGCAACAATAGCTAATAATTTGCTTTTAGTCGCAGACAAATCAAGTTTTGCTAAAACTTCGGCTGTATCAACCATTTGAGGAATAGCTTTAGGAGACACAAAGCTTCCAAAATCAATAGTATCAAAACCAACTCGTAATAACGATTGAATATAATGCACCTTCTCTTCTGTAGATATAAAATCTTTAATGCCTTGCATAGCATCCCTTGGGCACTCAATAATTTTAATTTGATCAGGCATTTGCTTACTTAAGTCCGGTAAAAATACTACTATTTTTTTTTATCCTAAGAGTTACTTCATATTCAATTTTCATAAAGAAACTGTAAGGTTTTTAAATTTTTTATACTAAATACACAAAGCTATTGACTATGAAAACAAAAACTACATCTTTAAAAGCTACTCTATTATTTCTTTTTATTCTTGTATCACTAGTTTCATTTGGTCAATCTATGGCTACATACACCATTACATTTACTGGAAATTGGAATAATACAGATCACAGTAACAATGGAATGACACCTTTACCTTCTAACGATCATTGGTCAATTTTAGTTGGAGCTACACACAACTCTAATATTATGTTTTGGGAGCCTGGACAAATGGCGACACTAGGCATTGAAGATGTTGCCGAAAGAGGTGACAATGATGAGTTTTTTAATGAAGTTGATGCTGCCATTGCTTCTGGTGATGCGAATCAATGGCTACAACAACCTTTTAACCCAAACAATGCCATGGGAACATCAACTCTAATGAATATAACTGTTAGTGAAGATTACCCATTATTGACTTTAGTAACTATGATAGCACCAAGCCCTGATTGGTTTGCTGGTGTGCATAGTATTTCACTGAGGAGTGGTGAGAATTGGGAAACTAATTTGACTATTGATCTTTTTCCATATGATGCAGGTACAGAGGAAGGAACTAACTACGATACTAGCAACCCAGACACTATACCTCAAGAAGACATCACAAGCTTGGTGAATGTTGCGCCTTTTAATGATAAAAAAGTTGGGACCATGACAATTACCTTAGAGGCAGTCTTAAACATACCTTCAATTGATTTTAAGTCAGGAATTACACTGAGTCCAAATCCAACAAGTGGTTCAATTTCTATTCACAACAAAACTACCGAACCTATTGACAATTTAAAGTTTTATGATGTTATTGGTAAATTAGTAAAGTCAGTAAATGTAAATTCAACACATACCAAAACGCAGCTTAATTTAGAAGATTTAAACTCTGGAATTTATTTAGTTAAAGTAACCTCAATCAATGGGAAAACTACTTTAAAAAAACTAGTCATTAAATAAGGCTTAATTATATTATTGTTATTTTAGCTCAAAAAGCTTAACTTTTATAATTACTTATGAGAAAAATTACAATTAGATTTTCAATTTTTATATTACTCCTATTCTTAATAACCACTCAACAATCAAAAGCTCAAAATAATTCAGAACCCGTTTGTGGAACTGAAATTACAGAAGAATTTAACAACTATTTCAATCAAATAAAGCCACAGATTGAATACTACGAGAAGCAATATTTCGACATGCTTCAGAATAGATCGTCAACTGCAATAACCTCTGTACCAATTAAAGCCCATATCATTAGAACATCTGCTGGATCTGGAGGTTTGTCTGTTTCAGACTTAAATGATGCAATTGATAATATGAATGCCTACTATGCAAGTGCATTTATGGAGTTCTTTTTGTGCGATGGTATTAATTTTATTGATAATACCTCCTATTATAATTTTGATACAAGTCAAGAATCAGCATTAACATCTGCTAATAATGTTTCTGGCCTCATCAATATTTACTTTGCAAATTCAGTAAGCAGTGGAACAAGTGGTTTATGCGGTTATGCTTATACTCCAGGTGGACCTGATGTAATTTTAATGGCAAATAGCTGTACGACAAACGGAAGTACATTACCACATGAAGTTGGTCATTTTTTCTCATTACGTCATACTCATGGTCCTAGTAACTCAACGTTAACTACAGAACTTGTAGATGGTTCAAATTGTGATACTGATGGTGATTTAATTTGCGACACACCAGCTGATCCTCAGCTTGGCTCAGGTAATGTAGATATAAACTGTATATACACAGGATTTGCAACTGATGCCAATGGTGCTTCATTTGTTCCAGACCCAACAAATATTTTATCATATTCAAGAAAAGAGTGTCGTACCTATTTATCGCCACAGCAATATGCTAGAATTTATGCAACATATCAATCTGTCAGAAATAATTTTTCTTGCCCTTCATTTAATATTGATGTCGCAGCCACGTACACAAGAGATTGTGGAACTTCTCTAACCGTCGATTTTGCTGATAACGGAACTGGAGCTACATCATGGAATTGGGACGTTGATGGTGATGATATTATAGATTATACAATACCAAATCCTTCACATGATTTTGCACCTGGAAAGTATGACGTTACACTTACTGTTAGTAATGGTTCAGAAACTATAACGCGTGTATACTCAAATTTAATTGATTACGAAACTACCAATATCAATTCAACTCAAGTGCATCTGACTTTAGAAACAGATGATTGGTCTCAAGAAACGTCTTGGGAATTCAAAAAACTTGATGGCACTATCCTTGCATCAGGTGGACTTTACAATGGCACCTCAGATGATTTTATAACCATAAACGAATCATTTGACGTCGACTTAAATGAATGCTATATTTTTGAGATCAGTGATACTTATGGAGATGGCATTTGCTGCTTTTCTGGCAATGGTTCTTATGTATTAAAAGATGATTCTGATAATATAATTGCATCTGGAGGTGATTATGGTTTTGGTGAATCTACTTATATTTCAACAACGACTCTTAGCACAAATGATTACCTTAAGAGCAATATCTCTTTATTCCCCAATCCTGTCACAAATCAGTTGAATATTAAATTATTAAAATCAAATGATTTACCAGACTCTTACGAAGTTTTCAATTTATTAGGGCAATCTATTTTAAAGAAAAGAATTGATAGTTTCTCGGATTTAACTATAGATGCTTCATCTTTAAGTCAAGGCATGTATGTCATAAAAATCATAAAAGATGCTGGCGAACTAGCGTTGCCATTTATTAAAAAGTAATTGCAATTGAATTAAAAAAGGAGCGTTAGTTAATGTTCCTTTTTTAATATAGCTTTATTTATCTCTTTTATGAGTTTCGGTCCTTCGTAGATAAAACCTGTATACAGCTGAATTAAACTAGCTCCAGCTTCAAGTTTATCTAAAGCATCCTTAGCAGTATGAATACCTCCTACTCCAATAATTGGAAAGGCCTTATTGCTTTTTTTAGATAAAAATCGAATTACTTCTGTTGAACGATGCGTTAGTGGTTTTCCGCTTAATCCTCCAATTTCAGTTTTGTTTTCACTCTGTAAACCTTCTCTAGAGATGGTTGTATTAGTTGCAATAACACCATCAATTTTGGTGTCAGCAACAATATCAATAATATCCAATAATTGCTCGTTGGTTAAATCTGGCGCAATTTTTAGTAAAATTGGTTTCTGTTTTACTTTTACAGAATTTAATATTTGCAAGTCCTTTAAAAGTTTTGTCAGCGGTTCTTTGTCTTGAAGGGCTCTTAAATTTGGTGTGTTTGGAGAACTTACATTCACCACAAAATAATCGACATAATCGAACAATGCTTCGAAGCATAGCTTATAATCGTCTACAGCATCTTCATTTGGAGTCACTTTGTTTTTGCCAATATTGCCACCAATTAATACACCTTTGTTTTGCTTCAATCGTGCAACAGCCTCTTCCACACCTCCATTGTTAAAACCCATTCTATTAATAATGGCAGAATCTGATTTTAATCTAAACAAACGTTTTTTCGGATTTCCAGCTTGTGGTTTAGGTGTTATGGTTCCTATTTCAATAAAACCAAATCCAAAGTTGCTCAACTCATTAAACAATTTAGCATCTTTATCAAAACCAGCAGCAAGTCCAACAGGATTTTTAAAGGTCAATCCAAATAAGTTTCGCTCTAAGCGCTTATCGTTTACAGCATAAAAAAGTCTAAATAGCACAGCAAAACCAGGGATTTTTGAAAAAAACCGAATGGCTGAAAATGTAAAATAATGAACTTTTTCTGGATCAAAACAAAATAAAATTGGTCGTATTAAAACCTTATACATATATTAGATTTTGAATACAAAAGTAAGGCAATTTGCAGGAACTAAAAAGAAACTTCAACAACACTTGTTGCTTAAAAAAGCGTTCATTATTTTTGAGCAAATGCACTAACCAATGTTAAACAAGCAACACATACTCAATCGATTCATAAGTTATGTCACCATTGATACTGAAAGTGATCCAAATAGTGAGACCACTCCAAGTTCGGCTAAACAATGGGATTTAGCCAATAAATTATATAACGAACTCATTGCAATTGGCATGAGTGATGTTACCATCGATGACAATGCTTACATTATGGCAACTTTGCCAAGTAATGTCGCCCACGAAGTACCAACCATAGGATTTATTTCTCATTTTGATACTTCTCCAGATTTTACAGCAGCCAATGTAAAACCTCAAATCATTGAGAACTACAATGGAAAGGACATCATTTTAAGTGAAGCTGAAAACATCATTTTATCTCCAGATTATTTTGAGGATTTATTGCTGTACAAAGGACAAACCCTAATCACTACAGATGGTACAACCTTGCTAGGTGCAGATGATAAAGCAGGCATTTGTGAAATTATGAGTGCTATGGAATACCTCATAAATCATCCTGAAATTAAACATGGAACCATTAAGGTTGGCTTTACTCCTGACGAAGAAATTGGACGTGGTGCACATAAATTTGACGTTGAAAAATTTGGTGCAGATTGGGCTTACACTATGGATGGCAGCCAAGTTGGCGAACTGGAATATGAAAACTTTAATGCAGCAGGAGCCAAAGTGAAATTTAACGGGAAAATTGTGCATCCAGGTTATGCCAAAGGCAAAATGATAAACTCCATGTACTTTGCAACCGAGTTTATCAATGCCTTACCGCAATTAGAAACTCCTGAACATACTGAAGGTTATCAAGGCTTTTTCCATTTATATGCCATGAATGGTAAGGTTGAAGAAACCATCTTGCAATACATTATTCGTGATCACGATATGGATAAGTTTGAAGCCAGAAAAGCTTTAATGCAAAAAGTGGTTGACGATATGAATGAAAACTATGAAAGTACTGTAGTCGAAATTGAAATGAAAGATCAATATTTCAATATGAAAGAAAAGGTTGAGCCAGTTATGCATATTGTTGATATTGCTGAAGATGCCATGAAAGCTTTAAATATTGAACCTATTATTAAACCTATTCGTGGTGGAACCGATGGCTCTCAGTTGAGTTATAAAGGCTTGCCTTGTCCTAATATTTTTGCTGGAGGACACAATTTTCATGGTCGTTACGAGTACGTACCACTTGAAAGCATCCTCTTAGCAACCAATATTATTTGTAAAATAGCAGAACTAACTCAAGAACGTTACCAATAATATCATGAACATTGCCGAACAGCTTCATAAAAACAAATTTGTATTTCAATCATTGCTTGAAGATGTTCAACCTGAGCTTGTCACTTGGCGACCACGACCTGACAAATGGTGTTTACTAGAAATTGTTTGCCATTTGTATGATGAAGAACAATTTGATTTCCGCTTTAGAGCACAATGGATTTTAGAGCAACCTGACACACAGCCTCCTCCTTTTAATCCAATTGATTGGGTTACAGATCATAAGTACATAGAGCAGAATTATGAAGACATGGTCAAAAGGTTTTTATCAGAAAGAGATGCATCTATAGTTTGGTTTAAAGAATTAAAAAATCCGAATTGGGACTATGGTTACATACATCCAAAGCTAGGAAAAGTAACAGCAAAGCACTATATAGACAATTGGTTAGCACACGACTATTTGCATGTAAGGCAAATTATAAAACAGAAATTTGATTTTTTGACCAGCCAAACCAATGAAAATTTGGAGTATGCAGGGATTTGGTAAACTTGACTTTATCAAAAAAAAACGAAATCTAAAATTCTATTCTCATAAACTCAAATCTTTTACATAATTTTAAAACATGCAAGCAGTTGATTGGTTAGGTTTTGTAGGCGTATTTCAAATACTTCTGGCTTATTTTTTAAATGTTACTGGAAAAGTCACTAATAACTCCTTAGTATTTATACTTCTCAACCTTATAGGAGCTACAATGGCTTGCATCGCCTCTATTCTGTTATACTATTTACCTTTTATAATTTTAGAAGGAATTTGGGTTTTAATTGCCTTGTATTCCTTAATAAAATATAAGAACCATAAAGGATGCTATTAATCATTGCTTAGCAAAATTAAAGTTTGCCACAAACCAATAATCGTTTGCATCCAATGTTCACTATCCGCGATTGGATGCTTTGGGTGTTGCGTACG
>CAZRDG010000097.1:0-8311 GCA_964598775.1 uncultured Lacinutrix sp. | reverse complement strand
GTGATTTGCGAGTAATTGAAATGAATTTCTTACCAGATGTGTACGTCGAGTGTGAAACTTGCCAAGGCAAGCGTTTTAACAGAGAAACTTTAGAGATTCGCTACAAAGGCAAAAGCATTAGTGATGTATTAAACATGACCATTGATGAGGCTGTTCCGTTTTTTGAGCACATTCCGAAAATATATCGAAAACTCAAAACCATAAAAGATGTTGGTTTGGGTTATATCTCTTTAGGACAACAAAGTACAACGCTTTCTGGTGGTGAAGCCCAACGTATTAAACTCGCTACAGAATTAAGCAAACGCGATACAGGTAACACTTTTTATATTTTAGATGAACCAACCACAGGACTGCACTTTGAAGATATACGTGTGTTGATGATTGTATTGAACAAACTCGCCGACAAAGGGAATACAGTGTTGATTATTGAGCATAACCTGGACGTGATTAAAACTGTTGACCATATTATAGACATTGGTTATGAAGGCGGAAAAGGTGGAGGACAAATCATTGTTGAAGGGACTCCAGAAGAGGTAGCCAAACATCGAAAAAGCTATACTGCAAAGTTTCTAAGAAAAGAACTAAATTAGCGATTGATAATTATAAAAATATGAAGAAGGAATTACATCCAAAAGGTTGGAATGAAATAAAAACAAATGACTCTTGGGCGATTTTTAAAATCATGGGAGAGTTTGTGAATGGTTACGAAAAATTAAGCAGAATAGGCCCTTGTATTTCTATTTTTGGTTCAGCTAGAACTAAGCCTGACAATAAATATTACCAATTGGCTGTTAGCATATCACAACGTATTGTTGAAGCTGGATATGGCATTATTACAGGTGGTGGACCAGGAATTATGGAAGCAGGAAACAAAGGTGCGCATTTGGCTGGCGGAACTTCAGTTGGATTGAATATTGATTTACCATTTGAGCAACATGACAACCCTTATATTGATAGTGACAAGAGTCTAGATTTCGATTATTTCTTTGTGAGAAAAGTGATGTTTGTGAAGTACTCACAAGGCTTTGTAGTAATGCCTGGAGGATTTGGTACACTTGATGAATTGTTTGAAGCCATTACCTTAATTCAAACCAATAAAATAGAGAAATTCCCAATCATTCTGGTTGGCACAGACTTTTGGAGTGGTATTATGGCTTGGGTTAAAGAGACTCTTTTGGAAAAATTTAATAATATCAGCGCAACCGATTTGGATTTAATTCATCTAGTTGATACAGAGGATGAAGTCATAGACATTTTAAATAGCTTCTATGAAGAGTATCAATTGAGCCCGAATTTTTAATTAATAGCAAAACATCCTTCCTACCTTATGAATAAAAGAGTTGTTATAACACTAATAACCGTTTGCCTTTTTGCGAATGCATTGTTTTCTCAAGAAAATATAAAAATGATGTTTTACAATGTGTTAAACTACCCTCTGCAACAGCCAGCATCTCGTATTCAAGACTTAGGAGTCATTATTGATGATTATCGTCCTGATGTTTTTATGATTTGTGAGCTGAACAATGAAGAAGGTGCAAACAACATCTTAAATGTTATGGAAGCAATCAATGCCGATTACAAGCGTGCAGTTTTTCAGTTAAACACCTCTGATGATAATTTAGGTGATCAAAACGATTTGCAAAACATGTTGTATTATGACAGTTCAAAGTTCATACTCGAAAATCAATTTATTGTAACAACAACATATCGCGATTTTAACCATTATGTATTAAAACTTAAAACTGCCAATATAGATATTGATCCGAAATATTTAGATGTATTTATTACCCATTTAAAATCCTCAAGCGGAACGGCTAACCAGCAACTCAGGCTTGACATGGTCAATGACTTTGTAGCTTATTTAGAGACGCTACCAAGTAGCAGCAATGTGGTGTTTGGTGGCGACTTAAATTTGTACACCTCTTCAGAGCCAGCCTTTCAAGAGCTTATTGATGCCACAAACAATATTACCTTTGTTGATCCAGCAGAACGTGTTGGAAGTTGGAGTAACAACACCAACTATTTAGATGTGTTTACACAATCAACCAGAACAGCATCAGGATTAGGCGGAGCCACTGGTGGATTTGATGATCGGTTTGATTTTATTTTGACTTCTGAAAACATGCTTACGAACTCCGATTTGTATTTTGTGCCTAATAGTTATCAAGTGTATGGCAATAACAACAATCCAAATTGCTATAACCAAGAAATAAATTCTATAGATTGTGATGGTGCAGAATTTAGCAGCACTATAAGAGATGCGTTGTATGTCATGAGCGACCATTTGCCTGTAACCATTGAATTGCATACTACAGAATCATTGAGTACTAATGATGTGGTTTACAAAAATGGCATTAAAATTGTTGGCTCTAATGTTGTCACTGAACGTATAACATTGAGCATAAGAGAAAACAATATCAACAGTTTAGCTATTTACAACACACTTGGACAAAAGATAAGTGAGTTAAAAACCAACAATGCTTCAAACCTAACCATAGATGTTTCAAAATTAGCGAGTGGTGTCTACTACATTATCTCTTCAAATAAATTAACTGAACCTTTAAAATTCGTGATTCAATAATTTGAAAACAAAGCCTCTATATCAAATCGTTTTCCTACTGTTTTGTCAACTTTTAGTTGGTCAGAATAAGATTGATATCAAAGCGAATTTTAATATTGCTGAAAAGACCATTATGGTTAACCAGTTGATATCATACACCAATACATCAAAGGATACATTAAATGAGATTTATCTGAATGATTGGAACAATAGTTTTTCCACAAAAAACACACCTCTAGCCAATAGGTTTACTGAAGAATTTAGCACCAATTTTCACTTTGCAAAAAATGAAGAGCGAGGTTATACAGTTATTACTTCTATAAAAGATGATTCAAATAGCACACTGAGCTTTGATCGTGTTCAAAATCAGATTGATGTAGTTACTGTGAGTCTAAATAAAGCCTTATTACCAGGCGAATCTTATAACATAACTCTAACCTATAAAATTCATTTACCAAGTGATAAGTTCACACGTTATGGCATATCACCATTAAATGAATTGAAACTAAAATATTGGTACATCACACCAGCAGTTTATGATGGACAGTGGAATTTTTACAGCAATAAAGATCTAGATGACTTGTACATCCCAAAAGCAGATATAACACTTGAAGCTCAATTTCCTAGGAATTATGTACTCAATACAGAATTAGATTTGGTGTCAACTCAACAAAATGAAAACACACAAACAGTTATTCTAACTGGAAAAAACCGTGTAGATAGCAAACTATTTTTAACCTATTTACCTTCCTTTAAAACAGTACAAACAGATAATTTTTCGATTATTTCTGATCAGACTTCAAAAGACTTATTACCTGCTGAAAAAGCAATTATTACAGACCAAATCACAGGATTTATTAC
Source organism: uncultured Lacinutrix sp. (assembly GCA_964598775.1). Lineage (GTDB taxonomy): Bacteria > Bacteroidota > Bacteroidia > Flavobacteriales > Flavobacteriaceae > CAJQLB01. Next base: position 4,890 of record CAZRDG010000097.1, on the reverse strand, counting down.
TCGTCATTTAGGAGATTACCCTCACGAAAAACTGATGGTTACACAAATTGATGCTAAAAAGGATCCTGTATATGGGCTCAGTCAATTACCAGAATTTATCAGACCCTTCCCTAAGAATTTTCAGTTTGAGTTACAGCTATTAAAAAATACCTTAAGTAACTATTTAGACAATACCTTATTGATAAATCCAAGACATGAGCAATGGCTAAAAGATGGCATTCAAATCTATTATTTCATGAAATATATAGAAGAATATTATCCCGACATGAAATTGCTTGGCACCTTAGCAGATATTTGGGGAATTAGATCCTTTCATGCTGCGGATTTATATTTTAATGATCAATACAACATCACCTACATGCACATGGCTAGAACAAATAGAGATCAGCCATTAACCATGCCAAAAGACAAGTTATTACGTTTTAATGCAGAATTAGCAAACAAATACAAGGCAGGAATTGGGCTACGTTATTTAGATGATTATGTTAATGAAGATGTGGTTGAAAAAACTATTGAAGAGTTTTTAGAAACCTATAAAACAAAACAAACCTCAACATCAGATTTTGAAGCTTTAATTAAATCGAAAACAGATAAAAATATCGATTGGTTTTTTGAAGATTATTTAGGCACGAGAAAAAAGATTGACTTTAAAATTACTAAGGTTAAAACTGTTGATGATTCGATAGAAATTACTATTAAAAACAAGCGCGACAATAAGATGCCTATTTCGTTATTTTCATTAAGTGAAGATTCGATCATCTCTAAAGTCTGGATTGATAAGGTTACAGAAAAGGAAACCTTTACCATACCAAAAAACAATGCTGATAAACTCACGTTAAACTATGATCAAACCATACCAGAATTCAATTTAAGAGATAACTGGAAATCGTTAAAAGGATTTCTATCCAATAATAAACCACTTCAAGTAAGACTTTTTAAAGATATAGAAGACCCTAACTATAGCCAAGTATTCTTAATGCCACATGTTGAATTTAACAACATTTATGATGGCTTGACCCTTGGTGGCAAAATTTATAATAAAACATTATTGCGCAAAGGATTTAATTACAAGTTTACACCTAAATATGGTACCAAGTCAAAACAACTAACAGGCTCAGCATCGATGTCTTTAACCAAATACCCTGAAGAATCAGATTTATATAATTATAGTTTTGGTATTTCAGGAAAATATGCAGCTTATGGTCCAGATTTATTTGCTAGGGTCATTTCACCAGATTTGACCTTTAGGTTTAGAGACGATTCTAATTTTAGGTCGAACAAATTTCAAGCCCTAAGCTTCAGATATCTTGATATTTCGAAGGATCCTGATCTTAATAATTTTACGAATAACGATGAACCTGATTATGCTGTTTTTAACGCTCAGTATGTAAATACCAATCCTGGTTTAATAGATTTTTACAAGTGGTTTGCTGATTTTCAACTGTCAAAAAAATTCGGAAAAATTGCACTTAATTATGAGTATAGAAAACTGTATGAAAGTAACAGACAAATAAATTTAAGATTTTACTTTGGTTCATTTATTTATAATAATAACGATCCAACCTCTGATTACTTTAGTTTTGCCTTAGATAGACCAACTGATTATTTGTTTGATTACAATTATTTAGGACGTTCAGAAGCTTCAGGCATATACAGTCAACAGCTCATTATCGCAGAAGGTGGTTTTAAATCTAAACTAGAAACACCATTTGCCAACCAGTGGATGACAACCATGAATTTTAGTACTACTATTTGGAGATATATTCAAGGATATACAGATTTTGGTATTGTTAAAAATAAATTCTCAAATATGAAGTTTGTTTACGATTCTGGAATACGCTTGAATCTTGTAACCGACTATTTTGAAGTTTATTTTCCTATTTATTCAAACTTAGGCTGGGAAATTGGTAATCCAGGATACGACGAGAGAATCCGATTTCTTTTTACAGTTGATCCGAAGTCGTTGCTAGGCTTATTCAGACGAAAATGGTACTAATTGCTGTAATTACCATTATATTATTCTCAACAATTTTTCAATAATTTAAGACTCATTACGTTTTTGTTAATAAATAGTATCGATTTTTAATAATTTGATAATACATTAACATCTAATCACATTGCCAAACCGTAACGAATTTTTTACCTTTGCAAAGACTTAAACCCAATCAATGCAAACAGATCCAGATATTACCAAAGCTATGTCTTATGCTGATTTCAAAAACGAAATCATAAATGACTATACCATTGCTGTTACCAGTAGAGAATGTAGTTTGTTAGGACGTCGTGAAGTACTTACTGGTAAAGCAAAATTTGGAATTTTTGGTGATGGCAAAGAAGTGCCACAATTGGCAATGGCTAAGGCATTTCAGAATGGCGATTTCAGATCTGGATACTATAGAGATCAAACCTTCATGATGGCCATTGGCCAACTTACGATTGAGCAATTTTTTGCTGGGCTTTATGCACATACAGACATTAAAGCCGATCCCATGAGCGCAGGACGACAAATGGGTGGACACTTTGGAACGCATAGCCTCGATGAAAATTACAATTGGAAAGATTTAACAAAACAACCCAATTCAAGTGCCGACATCTCTCCTACAGCTGGACAGATGCCTAGGCTATTAGGTCTTGCTCAAGCATCTAAAATTTTTAGACATGTAAAAGGTATAAATACCACTAATTTCTCTGAAAACGGTAACGAAGTTGCTTGGGGAACAATTGGTAATGCAAGTACAAGCGAGGGCATCTTTTTTGAAACCATAAATGCAGCTGGAGTCTTGCAAGTACCAATGGTTATTAGTGTTTGGGATGACGAATATGGTATTTCCGTTCATGCAAAGCATCAAACGACTAAAGAAAATATTTCAGAAATTCTTAAAGGGTTTCAACGTGATGAAAATAACAAAGGATACGAAATTCTAAAGGTAAAAGGATGGGATTATGCGACCTTAATTGATACTTACCTCATAGCGGCAAAAATAGCGCGAGAAGAACATGTTCCTGTTTTAATTCATGTTACAGAACTTACTCAACCTCAAGGACATTCCACTTCAGGATCACATGAACGCTACAAGTCACCTGAACGACTAACTTGGGAGAGAGAACATGATTGCATTACTAAAATGCGTGAATGGATTATTGCAAACGAAATTGCGACTAATGAAGAGTTAACAGCTTTAGAAAAGCAACTCAAAAAAGATGTTCGTGATGGGAAAAAAGCAGCATGGAATGCTTTCCTACAACCGATTTTACATGAACGTACAGAATTAATTACATTACTAAATAATGTTGCGGATTCAAGCCCTAACAAACCGTTTATTTCAAAACTGATTAACGATTTGATGGCTATTGATGAACCGATTAAAAAGGATGTTATCTCTACAGCTAGAAAGAGTTTAAAATACATCACTTTTGAAAACTCTCCTGCAAAACAAGGTCTATTACGATGGATTGATCATTATTTTGAAATCAATCAACCTAAGTACAGTTCACATTTATATAGTGAATCTGATAAAAACGCATCACATATAAAAGCTGTACAACCGACATATAGTGATGATGCCGAAATGGTGGATGGTAGAATTATTATCAGAGATAACTTTGATGCCATTTTTAACAGCTATCCTGAAGCTTTAATTTTTGGTGAAGACGCAGGAAATATTGGTGATGTTAACCAAGGTCTAGAGGGCTTGCAAGAAAAATATGGTGAGCTCAGAGTGTCTGACATGGGAATCCGTGAAGCTACCATTTTGGGTCAAGGTATTGGAATGGCTATGCGTGGATTAAGACCTATTGCTGAAATTCAGTATTTAGACTATTTAATGTACGCACTTCAAATTATTAGCGACGACTTAGCAACGTTACACTACAGAACACTAGGTAAGCAAAAAGCACCAATGATAATTAGAACCAGAGGTCATAGGCTTGAAGGTATTTGGCATTCTGGCTCGCAGCTTGGAGGTATTCTGAACCTCATTCGTGGTGTCTATGTTTTGGTTCCAAGAAACATGACCATTGCAGCTGGTTTTTATAATACTTTGTTAGAAAGCGATCAACCAGCCTTAATTATTGAATGCTTAAATGGTTATCGTTTAAAAGAAAAAATGCCAAATAATATTGGTAAGTTTAAAACGCCAGTTGGTGTTGTAGAAACGGTCAAAGAAGGAACTGATATTACTTTGGTTTCTTATGGCTCCACTTTAAGAATGGTTGAAGAAACAGCAAAAGAACTATTAGAAGTTGGTATTGATGCCGAAGTTATTGATGTGCAGTCACTAATTCCATTTGACCTAAATCACGACATTCTAAAAAGTATAACCAAAACCAATAGAGTTTTGGTCATTGACGAAGATGTTCCTGGAGGAGCTTCATCTTATATGTTAGACGAAATTCTGAATGTTCAGAATGCTTACGCATATTTAGATAGTCAACCTAAAACTCTTACTGCTAAAGAACATCGACCAGCTTATGGTACAGATGGTGATTATTTTAGTAAACCTTCAAACGAAGATATTTTTGAAGCTGTTTACCAAATAATGCATGAAGTAAATCCTGATGATTATCCAAAGTTGCGTTAAATATTAGTAACTTGGATACTATGCAAGAACCCAAAAATGATTTAATTACTAGAGATTGGTTGGCCATTGAAAGAACAAAATTAGCCAACGAACGTACTTTTTTAGCCTACTTTAGAACTTTTATTGTAATTTTAGGAACTGGAATTACAATACTTAAGTTAGAGTTTTTTAGCGATTTAAAGTCATTTGGAATAATTTTAATTGCTGTTGCACCAATTATCTTGTTAATTGGAATAGTTAGGTTAATAAAAGTTAAACGCATCATAAGAAACCATTACAAAGTTTAATAATTAAAAAATATTTTAAGAAT
>CAZRDG010000096.1:0-8449 GCA_964598775.1 uncultured Lacinutrix sp. | reverse complement strand
CGTAGCTGGAATAGCTTTTTCAATAAATGAAACATTCGATAGGATTTTACTTAAAGAATTATTGCCAGAAGATATAGCCGACACAGATATTGGTATGTACTCAGCATGTTACAAAATTGCGGTGTTTATGACACTTTTTGCAACAGCCTATAGACTTGGTATTGAGCCTTACTTTTTTAGCCATTCTAAAAGTGATAATCCACAAAAAAATTACGCAAAAATCTTAGAGCTTTTTGTTGCATTTGGTTCTGTTATTTTACTTTTTGTTGTTGTATTTGCAGATCTTTTAAAACCATATATTGTAAGAAGTGAAGACTATTGGGAAGCCATGTGGATTGTTCCAATTGTGTTGTTGGCTAATTTTTGTTTAGGTATTTATCACAACCTTTCGGTTTGGTATAAAATAACTGACAGAACTAAATTTGGGGCATATATCTCTGTTTTTGGAGCATTAATTACGTTAGCAATAAACATATTTTTCATTAAAACATACAGTTATAAAGCATCAGCAATTGCTACTTTAGTAGCCTATAGCTCCATGATGATTTTATCCTATTATTTTGGAAGAAAGTACTATCCTATTCCCTATAATCTTAAAAAAATAGGATTATACTTATCAGTTTCGGTCGTGTTTTCAATAATTTCTTTTTATCAGTTTAGGGAAAATTATGCTGTAGGCATTCCATTACTAATAGTATTTTTAGGAATCACTTATGTATTAGAAAAAAATCAAATCAATCAATTATTCAAAAAACCATGACAATAAAAATAATCAACAAATCCAATCACGATTTACCCCATTATGAAACCATTGCTTCAGCAGGAATGGATTTACGAGCAAACTTATCTGAGTCAAGAACTTTGAAACCTTTAGAACGCAGTATTGTTGGAACTGGTCTTTTTATTGAGTTACCAATTGGTGTAGAGGCGCAAGTGAGACCACGAAGTGGTCTTGCTGCCAAAAAAGGAATTACTGTTTTAAATGCTCCAGGAACCATTGATGCAGATTATCGAGGAGAAATTGGTGTGATTCTTGTTAACCTTTCAAATGAAGATTTTACCATACAAAATGGCGAACGCATAGCGCAACTGGTTATTGCAAAACACGAAAGAGCAGAATGGGAAAACGTACAGGAACTTTCTGAGACCGAAAGAGGTGAAGGTGGCTTTGGCAGCACTGGTACAAAATAAAGAGCGTTAAAATTAGTTTAATACAAGACGAATCAATCTTAAAAAGGTTTATTTTTACAAGTTGACAGCACTCATATGAAATACGCTTATCATATAAAGGTTCTTTTTTTAGGAATAATCTTAATTCCTCAATTGTTGTTGTCTCAAGTTGATTTTAACAAAACGCCAGATGACGATCTTGGTGATATTGAAGACAAATACCAAGAGTACTTTTTTGAAGCTTTAAAACAAAAGGGTATTGAAAACTATGACAGATCTATAAAGGCATTTTTAAAATGTATAGAATTGGATGATTCTAAACCTGTAGTATATTTTGAATTAGGCAAAAACTACATTCAACTTAAAAATTTTGGAGCCGCAGAAGACGTGCTTAAAAAAGCCATTTCTAAAGAGCCTGATAACGAATGGTATCTTAATGAACTTTATAACGTTTATGAGCAAACCAATGATTTTGACAACGCCTTAAAAACTGGCAAATTACTGGTAAAATTTCATCCTGATTATCAAGAAAATTTAGCGAATCTTTATTTTATAAATAACAAATTCAGGCAAGCGCTTAAAATTTTAGATGATATGGATGAGCAGTATGGCTATGCTGAATCTAGAGATTACCTTCGAAGTCAAATTTATAACGCCAATGGTGATGACAAAGATCGCATTGAAAACCTTGAGGGAAGAATTGCCAAGAATCCTAAAAACGAACAAAATTATTTAAAACTCATCTATCGTTACAGCGAACAAAACGACAGAAAAAATGCCTTCTCAACTGCTCAAAGGCTTTTAAAAAATATACCTTCATCTCACTTAGTTCATTTAGCTTTATATAAATTCTATTTAGAAGATAACGAAACTGAAAAAGCCATAAACTCAATGGAAATTGTACTTAAAAGTGGTACGGTAAACCCTGAAGCTAAAGTGAAAGTACTCAATGATTTTGTAAAATTTGCACAAAGCAACCCTCAATATGAAAGTAGACTTTTAGAAATCACAGCCGATGTATCAGATGATGAAACAGGAAAATCCAGCGCTGAAATGGCACAGTATTATTTACAAAAAGGAGATAAACTAAAAGCGTTGAGTCATTATAAAATAGCTTTACAACGCGATACTGATGATTTTGATACCCTAAAAAAAATATTGTTGCTTCAAGTAGATTTGGATTTGTTTACAGATGCCTCTGAACTTAGTAGTCAAGCCCTTGAAACCTTTCCATCACAACCCATTTTGTATTTAGTCAATGGTGTTGCCAACAACAATATGCAACAATACAAAAAAGCTGCAGAAAGTTTAGAAATTGGCATAGATTATGTAATTGATAATGTAATTATGGAGATCGACTTTTATAAACAATTGAGCACAGCATACAAGTATTTGAATAATATTAAGAAGTCTCAAGCGTTTGCTAAAAAGGCTGAAGCATTATTAAATGGACAATAAAATACAAATAAAGACACTAAGCAGAATCTTGATGGTTCTGATGATGTTTATGGTTTTAGGATGCAAATCTTCAAAGCAAATAACATCATCTGGTGAACTAAATTCAAAACTTACAGCTAAACAATTAATCAAGGAACACAATAAAAAAGAACCAAAATTTAGAACGCTTCAAGCAAGAGTTAAGGTTGATTATTTACAAGGTGATAAATCACAATCACATACCATTAATCTTCGTATGGAAAAAGATAAAACCATATGGTTAAGCGCAACGCTTGGGATTGTTAGAGCCAAAATAACTCCTACAAAGGTAAGCTTTTACAACAAGCTTGATAACACCTATTTTAATGGCGATTTTTCATTAATTAGCGATTTATTAGGTACAAAATTAGACTTTGAAAAAGTTCAGAATATTTTGTTAGGAAACGCGATTTATAATTTAAAAGACGATAGCTATAATACAGATATTCATGAAGGTTCTTATGTGCTGTCACCAAAAAGTCAAAATCAACTTTTTGAAATTTTCTATTTGCTAAATCCTACACATTTTAAAATGGATTCTCAACAATTGGCACAACCATTAGAGCAACGAATGTTGGAAATTGATTATAAAGATTATCAAGAAGTAGACAAACAAATAGTACCTCAGAACGTGAAAGTAATTGCTTTGGAAAGAGATTTTGAAACCATTATTACAATGGAGTTTAAATCAGTTTCACTTAACTCAAGCCTAAATTTCCCATTCAGAATTCCTAATGGTTTTCAAGAAATTGTGATTAAATGATAGCTTTTAAAGACACTATGTTAAAATACGTTTTAACCACTTCTTTTATGTTTTGCATGTGGTTTGGAAATTCCCAAAGCACAAAACAATTGGAACTTGAAAATAAACGCCAGGAAATTTTAAGTGAAATAAAGCAGTATGAATCTATGGTGTCTAAAGGTAGAAAAGACGAAAGATCATTGCTTTCAATGCTTGAAGATTTAAACTATAAAGCAACAGTAAGACGTAATCTTATCTCTGTAACCAATCAGCAAGCTAATTTGTTGACGAGAGAAATTAACAACAATCAAAATACCATTTCAAAATTACGAGATAGGTTAACGCTCTTAAAAGAAGAATATGCAGCAATGATTGTGAAATCATATAAAAGCAAATCTGAACAAAGCAAAGTGATGTTTTTATTGTCTTCCACCAATTTTCAACAAGCTTACAAACGCTTACAATACATTAAGCAATATGCAGACTATCAGAAAAAACAAGGTGAAGAAATCAAAGTAAAAACTCTTGAATTACAAGCCTTGAACAAAAATTTACTAAAGCAAAAACAGGATAAAGAGGCCCTTATCAAAGAGAACAGAATAGCAAAGGAAAAGCTTGAACAAGAGAAAAAGCAGCAAGAAATTTTAATGGCTTCAATTAAAAAGGATCTTAATAAGTATACTTCACAAATAAGAGTTAAACAACAAGAAATTGATAAGATTGATAGAGAGATCGAAAAGATAATTCGCGAGGCTATGGCTGCTTCAAACGTGAAAGCAGGTAAATCCAAAGAATCTAAAACTTTTGCATTAACACCAGAAGATAGAAAACTGGCAGCTAGCTTTACAGCCAATAAAGGCAAGCTGCCTTGGCCAGTTGAACACGGTTTGGTGAAAGTACGTTATGGGATTCAAAAGTCTCCTATTGACAATTCGGTGCCAATTAAAAGTAATGGCGTAAGAATCGTCACCAATAAGGGCGAAAAAGTAAGAGCAGTATTTGAAGGTACAGTTCATTCAATTTTGGTTCCCAAAAATGGAAATATGACCATTTTAATCCAGCATGGTAATTACTTTACCATATATAAAAACCTATCAAAACTTCACGTCAAAAAAGGAGATAAAGTCACCACAAAGCAGGAAATAGGGGAAGTGCTGACTGATAAATCATCTAATGAAACCATTCTTTCTTTTGTTATATGGAAAGATGGAGACACACAAAATCCTGCTCATTGGATAAATAAAATGTAACGACTTTTTGTCATTCTGAACTTGATTCAGAATCTAATAGCTTATGGCTATTTAGGTTTTACCTTACTGCGACAAAGACATATCCTTTATTCGTCTTTTTGTAGTGTTTCCCGTTCCAATAATAGTAACGGTTTCCTTTAACAACCACTATTTTATGATGTTTAGGAGCAACTTTTACAATCGTGGCATTTGCTGGTCTTACAGCAATGGTTGAAGTACATGATGTTGTCGTAAATATAACAACCAATCCGAAAATAAATATAACAGTTCTCATAGTTTTGGGTTTTACTATAAGACTAAATAAAAATAAAATGGTTTAAAAAGTAGTTCTAGCTCGTAAACAAGGCCTTCAATTCTGTGGCGTCGTTTGGCTTCATTTTTCCTGCAAGGACTAAGCTTAATTGTTTACGACGTAAAGCGCCATCGTAACGCAATTTTTCTTCTTCTGTTACAGGAATAATAGTAGGAATTTTAACAGGACTTCCAGTTTCACTAACGGCAACAAAAGTATAGATTGCTTCATTGGCTTTGGTTTTTTCGCCAGATTCTCTATCGTCAATCCACACATCAATATAAACTTCCATTGAGGTTTTAAAAGCTCTGGATACCTTTGCTTCAACGGTAACCACACTTCCTAAAGGCACAGCTTTATTAAAAGCAACATGGTTTACAGAAGCCGTTACAACAATACGTCTAGAATGACGTCTTGCAGCAATACTTGCTGCACGATCCATTCTAGCAAGTAATTCACCACCAAATAAATTGTTTAAAGGATTGGTTTCACTTGGCAATACCAAGTCGGTCATTGTAGTTTTAGAATCTTCAGGATGTTTTGCTTCCATGCATTTCTGTATTTGAAATGCAAAGGTAAGATGCTTTTAAAAATTAGCGAAGTAAATATTACTTTAGTTTTTGAACCAATAACCATGCATCACGATTATGATTTCTTCTTATGGAATACAAAGCTTGTTGCGCTTCAGTGCGTGTTTCGTAACTTGAGTAAACCACTTGATGTAAACCATATTTATTGGCTCCAATTTTGCGAGCATTATAACCCAAATCTCTGAGTTCCTCTAGTTTTTTATCACAATTTTCCTCAACTCTAAAGGCACCTGCCACCACGTGAAAGTTTCCACTTTGTTTTGTCACATTCAAAGTAATTGAAGGTAAAGGATTGTCTATGATAAAAGTAGCTTCTTGTATTTTAGAATCTATTTCCTTGTTAGCTTCTTCTTGAGCCATTTGGTTATGCTGCTCAATTTGACCAACATAATAATTGGATGCTGCAAAACCACCAAGCGTTAAAGCTATTAATGCAACAGCAGCATATTTTAAATAAGGACGAGATTTGCGTTTTTCAGGAGTGATGGTTAACGGAACGGCTTCTTCTAAAGCCTCAACCTTTTCTTTATAAACTTCACGAGTTACTGAAGGTGATACAAATTGAGAAAGCCCAAAGGCTTCTGTTAGGTAATTTAAACTATGAGAAGGCTCAAAACTGATGCTACCTTCACTATTAAGTGCAATCTCACCAATATTATTCAATACAATCGTCTCACCTTGAGCTAAGTACGATTTTAACTCTCTTGTGAGTTTATCTATTTTTTTAACAGCAGATTCGTAAGGGATTTTCTCAACATCAGCCAAATAATTTGCCAACAAACCATCGTTCTTTTTTAATTGCTCATTAAAAGACACCACTTTATTTGGTGGATAAAAAGTATTGGTTTCTTGGTCTATTTTTGCAGACACGGCTTGTGTTAAAAAGGCTCCAAAATCAGGAATAACAACACATTCGTACCTGTATAGTAAATCGCTTATGTAAGTTTCTAATTGCATCAAAACAAAGTTAAAAATTTTTACATGCTGAAAAAAAAACCAAGCAACTATTTATTAACAGTACAATTTTTAGTTTCTTGTATGTTGTAATTCAATGTAATAGATGTCAGAAACTAATTTATTATTTGCTTTAGCCTTACAAAATGCACCAAATATTGGTGACATTACTGCCAAAAAACTGATTTCGCATTGTGGCTCACCAGAAGCTGTTTTAAACGAAAAGAAGCAAAATCTACTCAAGATTGATGGCATTGGCGCCTATGCAATTAGTGATTTAAATAAAGAGGTGTTGCTAAATAACGCAGAACAAGAACTCAAATTCATTAGAGAAAATAACATCGTGGCTCATTATTTCATGGATAGCTCTTATCCTGAACGCTTAAAACATTGTATTGATGGACCTATTTTATTGTTTCAACGCGGAAATATTACTATAAAAAATCAACCTATTATAAGCATTGTTGGTGCACGAAAAATAACCACTCAAGGTATTGCAAATTGTGAAGCTATTGTAGAACGTTTAGCACCTTACAACCCAATTATTGTGTCTGGTTTTGCCTATGGAACTGACATCTCAGCACAAAAGGCTGCCATGAAAAACAACTTGCAAACGATTGGTTGTTTAGCTCATGGTTTGAATCAGATATATCCTAAAGTGCATCAAAAATATGTGGCTGATATTGAAAATCATGGAGGCTTTTTCACCGATTTTTGGAGCACAGACGAGTTTGATAGAAACAACTTTTTAAAGCGCAACCGAATTATCGCTGGTCTGAGCGAAGTGACTATTGTTATCGAATCTGCCGAAAAAGGAGGAAGCTTGGTTACAGCAGATATTGCCAATTCGTATAACAGAGAAGTTTTTGCAGTACCAGGACGCATTACAGATGTACAAAGCGTAGGCTGTAATAATTTAATTAAGCTACAACAAGCTCATTTGCTTTCAAAAGCTGAAGATGTACCTTATATTCTCAATTGGAAATTACAAGGTGAAGAAAAACCAGTGCAAAAACAATTATTTGTGGAGTTGGATACAGATGAAAAAGTGATTTACAACTTTTTAAGGGACAATGGTAAAGAACTATTGGATTTAATTGCCTTAAAATGCAACATGCCAACCTTTAGAGTAGCCTCTATTTTATTAAACATGGAACTTAAAGGTGTGGTTAGACCTTTACCTGGAAAGCAGTTTGAGGTTATATAAATTCCTGCTTTTCGGCTATGCTCAAGATAAACCGCGGCAGAAATCTTAAAAAATAAACTACTGTTTGATCAATACATACTCACCTAAAGGTACGTCAATCTTCTTTGGATCGGTTTCATTTAAAAGGACTCTTGTACCACCATCTAATACTTTTAAATAAATTTTTTCAATTCCTCCTTCAATTTTATGACGCATAATAAGTTTGCCAGTTACTTGAGGAAAATTTGGGTGCTCAATTCTCATTGATATTCTATGCTCATTGACATCACAATCCAGACATTGTGGTAAATAATGGTTGGCTAATATTATACCAAAGGTTAATTTATGATAATAGGGATCGATACTATCATTATTGATATCTGCCAAGGTATTTACTTTTTCAATACCATTTTCAATGTATTGATATTCTCCCATTAAAAAATCTTCGTAAAAATTAGCCTCTTCATCGAACATGTTTGTGATTTTTTTTAGAATTATTGTGAATGAAGAATTGTTTTCTGTCCATTTCCATGTTCCCACGAACTTATCAAAATCATTGTCTACATCTTTATAGTATTTTCCTGAGTTGTTTGAATAAAGTAACTCGCCAGAGCTAAATAAAGGAACTATTTGTTGTGCCCTGCAGTTGTAAATGCATAGGATTGTAAAAAGTATAAATATATTTTTCATTTTAAATACAATTTTCTGGAACAGTATTAGTTCCATTGTTAGATAATTTTCTTTTACTCCAGCTTGTAACCATGTTGTTATTGTCAACTTCCGCTTGAT
>CAZRDG010000095.1:0-8478 GCA_964598775.1 uncultured Lacinutrix sp. | reverse complement strand
ATTAGTTAGTATGAATATAAATGTATATAATTTTATCAAAATGATTATAAAAATGTTAATATTTTATAAATAATGTATTGTGTTATATAAATGATAAAATTACGACTAAGGTTAAATATTCCTTAAATTTGTTAAAATTATAAATACAGAATGCAAGATATTAATGAAAACATAGAGTCGCCATTTGAGCTTAAGGTTAGCTTTAATAAGCTTTTGAAGCATTATGAATTTTTAGCTGAAAGCAAAGACGAATTTGTTTCAGCTAAGGCAAAACGTGTATTGAAAACAGCTAAATCTTTTCCAGAATTACGTGATGGTTTTAGTGATCCTAATATCTTAAAGGAAAGAGAAAAAGAAATAAGTGTTATTCTTCAAGATTCGTTCAGTCCAGTTTTAACAAAAAACGAAATCAAAACGGCTTCAGTTCCCTTTCAAAATTTAATTTTTAACTCATCAGAGCGTTTCAATAATATTATAAAAACAGCTGGAAATGATTTTGAGTTAAAAATTAAAAACATGCCGGAAGATGATACTTACATTGTTGCATGTACTATAATATTGGCTTTTTGTTATGGCTATGATTTAAACTTTAAGCGTCCATTTTATTACGAAATACCAGATGCAAATGGCATAATGCGTTACTATAAAATAATGTATAACGCAGATTTTACGGAAATAACACCAAAAAAGAATGCTCCAAAAATTACTCAAGAAGATTATGAAATGCTTATTGATAATTTTGATAATCTTGCGCTATGGAAGGAAAAATTTCCACCATTTAGTTATACATTCAGAGGATTTGTAATTTCAAATATGTTTGATGTCACTGATGATCAATCAATATCAAATATAAAATCGTCTTTAATCGGAGATGAAAAACGTAAAGATGAAACTTTCATGAATAAATTTCATGATATTTTTCAATCTCTACTTGGAATTAAGGATATAAAAGTTGGTTTTTCTATATATAATAAAGAGTCTGATACTTTTGAGAGAGTGAATGGTGTTGGTATGAATAGCTATTTACTTAATAAAATGGAAACATCAAAATGTGCCGACGCTTTATGTAATTGGTCATATAATAGACTATTAAGTGAAAAAAAGTATTTCTCAGTATCTGATGTTGATAGATTATTTAAGAAATCTAAAGGAAAAGCACCACATATTAAAACCTTGCATGAACAAGGATTTAAAAGTGCCATATTTGCTCCAATAGCAAATGAATTTGGGTTAATGGGAATTTTAGAAATTGTATCGGAAAAACCTAAAGTTCTAAATAGTATTAATGCCAATAAATTGGAAGATGTTATGCCTTTTATTGTGTCGGCAGTTGAACGTTCCAAAAATGACGAAGAGAATTTAATTGAAGCCATAATTCAACAAGAATGTACATCAATTCACCCAAGTGTATCTTGGAAATTTAGGAGTGCTGCAAAACAGTTTTTAATTGACAAACAACGTTTTGGAAACAATGCAACATTCAAGAATATAAGTTTTAATAAAGTGTACCCTTTGTTTGGTCAAATTGATGTAAAAGGCTCATCTGAGTCTAGAAATAATGCAACAAAAAAAGATTTAATTTTACAATTGTCTTTGGCAAAAAAAATATTTGAAAAGCTTCAAAAGAAAGGACAATTGCCAATTTATGAGCAAATAAGGTTTCAAATTAAATCTTTTGCAAAGGAGATTAAAGTAGATTTTAAAGTAGATAGTGAACAACAGATTTCAGGATTTTTTAAGAGTGAAATAGAGCCATTATTTAGATTTCTTCTGAAGAAAAACAATTCAATAGCAGATGAAATTGATGACTATTTTAGCAAAATAGATGAGGACTTAGGAGTTATTTATTATTACCGAAAAAACTATGACGAAACTATTGCTTTGATTAATAAAAAAATGTCTAGTCTTTTAGATGAAAAACAAATTGAAGCCCAACAAATGTATCCACATTTCTTTGAGCGTTATAAGACTGATGGCGTTGAGCACAATATGTATATTGGCGAGTCTATAACAAAAGAAGATAGTTTTAACATCATATATCTTTATAATTTACGATTATGGCAATTACAAGTTATGTGTGAAATGGAAAGGGAATTTTATAACAATCAAAATGAGTATCCAATATCACTAGATGTTGCTTCAATGATTTTAGTATTCAATCAACCTTTATCCATTCGTTTTAGAATGGATGAAAAGCAATTTGATGTTGATGGCACATATAATGCGAGATATGAGGTTGTTAAAAAGAGAGTAGACAAGGCAGTTATAAAGGGTACAGATGAACGCTTAACCCAATCTGGAAAAATGACAATTGTGTATTCTCAAAAAGAAGATGAAATAGAATATTTAAGATATGTAAACTTCTTACAATCAAGAACGATACTTGATAATGATGTTGAAATTTTAGAACTCCAAGATTTGCAAGGAGTAACTGGATTAAAAGCGATTAGAGTTAGTGTACTTTATTATAAAAAAGATGATGATAAAGCATTTTATACCTATGAAGACTTAATGAAAGAAATTAAATCATAACTTAAGTATTATTACATGTTTATGTTTCCTCCCCAATAGTGAAAGGCTACTGCAAAGGAAATAACACTTATTAAGATACCTATCATAAAAACAGTGTAAGTTAACCTTAATAGGTCATACTTTCTATTTAATACTAAACCTAGGAAATATAAATCTTTAGTAAGTGATCCATATAGGTAATCTCTGTCCTTCATCATTTCATGCATAGCCCATTCAAACTCATCGAGTTTCATTTTATGAAAATTTCCAAAAAACAATAAGTTTACTTTTTTATCAGCTACATCTTGTTTACTAAATTTTCCTTTAGTTACATTTGGGCGTGTTGCTAGTACAGAAAGCACAATTGATGCAACAGTAAATCCAGAAAAAATAACAGTTGGCCAAATTAAATAATCATTAGTTGGATTATCAAGTTTTGATACTAAATTAGATAAGACTAATGAAATAATAATTGCATTTACAGATAACAGGATATTAGCTTTTGTATCTGCAATATTACTTAGAGTAATATGATTTCTTAAAGCTACTCTAAACATGGTTTCAATACCTCTTTCAGGCAGTACAACTTTATTTTTTTTGAATTTTAATTCTTCTTTTTTGTGTTTTAATTTAGAATGCTCATGAGAATTCTTCTTTTTCATTTTTAACAATTGAGATAAGTTCTTGCCTTTTCCTTTATCCCAAATAGTGGATGCTTCATTGGTATAAAATCTATGCTTTGTAGATAAGAAATTAATATTCTCATTAAGCCACTCATCTTCTGTTAATATCTTATCGCAAATTAATTCCCATTCTTTTCTTAGTAATTCGGAAATATCAATATAATTTTTGCTCCCAATATGTGCGCAATCGGCATCTCTAATAATCTTTTCAAGTTGATTTTTTGGCTCATAATTCATTTGAGTTGCTAAAATCAATTGACTAATTGCTTTGATATCTTCTTTATTACAACCTTTTTCTTTTAAAAACTCTTGAGCAATCTTTACACTATGGAGCTCATGTTTGTCAATTGTTTCCGTGTAGCCTATATCGTGTAGCCATGCGCTAACTATTAAATACTTCTTATCCAACAAATCAATTTGAGCTAAATCAGCAAGTTCATTTGCTTTTTCAACAACCCTTTGTGTATGAGCTAAATTGTGATAAACAAATCTGGAATCAAGATTATTATTTAATAATTCAACAGCAAATTTTTCAGTTTCTGAAATTAGATTTTCCATATAGAAATATGATTTTTAGTAAAAGTACTAAACTTTATTTAACATCAATATTCGTCGCTTTTTTAATAAATACTTTCATCAAATTAGACGTAGTTATTTTTTGTAAGCTCATGTACTATTTTTCGACTATATTTAGATTGAAAAGCATATTTATTAATTTTAAAAGAAAGGAACAAACAGTATGCTAACTTGGAAAGAAGTAATTAACTTTTCCGTAAAAGGAAATCCAACTCCAGAGAGACGAGTTGAAAAAACTGAGGCCGAATGGCGAGCTTTATTAACTTTAGAGCAATTTAGAATAACCCGTAACAAGGGAACCGAAGTACCTGGAACAGGTGCGTTTTGTAGTGTTTATGATGAAGGAAAATACAATTGCATTTGTTGTAATACACCTTTGTTTGATTCAACTATAAAATTTGATTCAAAATCAGGTTGGCCAAGTTTTACACAACCAATTAAAGAGAATGTCATTAAGTATGACAGAGACACCTCATATGGTATGGTGCGTGTTGAGGTTATGTGTAATACTTGCGATGCTCATTTAGGTCATGTCTTTCCAGATGGACCTGAACCTAGCGGTTTGCGATATTGTATCAATTCTGAATCTATGGCTTTAGATAAGGAGGTTACTCATGACAGCTAAAAATCTTCAATTAGCCACATTTGGAGGAGGCTGTTTTTGGTGCACTGAAGCGGTATTTCAAGAAGTTAAGGGTGTTGAAAAAGTGGTGTCTGGTTACTCGGGAGGTAATGTGCCAGGTCATCCAACTTATCGGGAGATTTGTTCAGGTTTAACAGGTCATGCGGAAGTGGTTCAAATAACTTTTGATGGCAATGTGATTTCTTATGAAGACATTTTATTGATTTTTATGACTACTCATGATCCCACAACATTAAATCGTCAAGGAGCAGATAGAGGAACACAATATCGTTCCGTAATTTTTTATCATGATGAAGCGCAAAAAGAAATAGCTGAAGTTGCGGTTAAAGAATTATCGTCTTATTACGATAGTCCGATTGTAACCGAGATTAAGCATTTAGATGTTTTTTATGAAGCGGAAAAAGAACATCAAGATTACTATAAAAATAATCAATCCCAAGGCTATTGCAGCTTTGTAATAACTCCTAAACTTGCTAAGCTTCGGAAGCTTCATGCAGATAAACTAAAATGAAATCAAAAATTAAACTTTATGGTGCCGAAAGGTGCCATAAAACTAAATACTATCAAGCTTTTTTAGATAACAAAAAAGTAGAGTACAAGTTTTTAGATGTGGAAAAGCATGAAGGTTTTGCTGAAGAACTAAAAGGTCTTTATGACAATAGAAAACTAAATTTTCCAACTATTACAATTGGAAATAAAAGACTTAGAAATCCGTCAAGTAAAGAATTAAATAAAAATTTACAAAATGAGTATTCTAGAGAATATTAAAAAATACTTTTCCGCTAAATTAGAAGGTACAGAAACTAAAAGTGCACCTGAAGGTGTTTGTCCAAATTGTTGGGGGAAACAAGAATGGGATGGAGAGTTTTATAAAAAAATAAGGGCTAAAAATATTACTCCAGAATCTAATACTTATACAAGTTTTGTTTATCAAGTTGTAGAGAAACTAGATAAAATAACACTAAAAGAAGATACTTATATTTGTGAAGCATGCAATATAAGTTATAAAAAATAAAGAGATATATCACTTATAATGAAATACCAATCAAAAATAATTGCCTCATTAATTATTGTTTTTTTACTGAGTGCATGTGCCACATATAAACCTCAATTAAGTAGTGAAGTAAGTTCTCATGGATTTCCGAATGAAAAGGAAATTGAGCATTCATTTTACTTAATTGGTGATGGAGGAAACTCTCCAATTGGCACAAAGACAAAAGCCTTAAAAGTATTTAAAGCTCAACTCGAAAAAGCGACCAAAAACAGTACAGCAATATTTTTGGGAGACAATATTTATCCTTCGGGAATGCCAAATAAAGAACACCAGCAACGGAATTTTGCTGAACATCAGCTTAATGTTCAAACAGAAGCAGTTAAAGATTTTAAGGGCGATGCTATTTTTATTCCTGGAAATCATGATTGGTATAGTAATGGTTTAAAAGGATTAAAACGTCAAGAAGATTACATTGAAGATATCTTGGGTAAAAATACTTTTTTGCCCGAAAATGGTTGTCCTATTGAGAAAGTCGATATTAGTAATAATATTGTTTTAATAGTTGTTGATTCTGAGTGGTATTTATCAAATTGGGATAAGCATCCTACAATTAATGATGATTGTGAAATAAAAACAAGAGCACTTTTTTTTGATGAATATGAAGGCTTAATTAAGAAAGCAAGAGGGAAAACAACAATAGTAGCATTGCATCATCCTTTATTCACAAATGGTTCTCATGGAGGCCAATATTCCTTTAAAAGTCACATGTCACCATTACCAGTTTTAGGGACATTAAAAAATCTTATTAGAAAAGCAGGAGGTGTAATAACAGTCGATGATCAAAACAAGAAATATAGAGAGTTTAAAAACCGTTTAGTTACGCTTTCTCAAGAAAATGAAAAGATGGTTTTTGTTTCTGGACATGATCATAATTTACAATATCTGGTTCAAGATAATCTTCCACAAATTATTAGCGGCTCTGGATCTAAAACTAATCCAACTAGAAATGTAGGTTCTGGTAAATTTTCATTTGCAACTCAGGGGTTTGCTAGGTTAGACGTATTTTCTGACGGGTCTGCTTATGTCCGATTTTTTCAAGCAGAGACAGATAATATTGTTTTTGAAACGGAAGTGCTAAAACCAAATAAAATTGATAAAAAGGTATCTTTTAGTGTGGATTTTTCAGCAACTAAAACGGCATCTGTTTATTCAAATGAAGAAACAAAAAAAACGAAGGCATTTAAGAAACTTTGGGGAGAGCGTTATCGTAAATATTTTAGTAAAAATGTAACTGTTCCAACGGTTATTTTGGATACGCTTTTTGGTGGCTTGAAACCAGTTAGAAAAGGAGGAGGGCATCAATCAAAATCATTGCGTTTAGAAGATGCTGAAGGGAGGGAGTATATAATGAGAGCATTGCGTAAAAATGCGTTACAATACCTGCAGGCAGTGGCGTTTAAAGATCAATATATTGATGGTCGATTTGATGACACAGCTGCGGAAAATCTTTTATTGGACGTTTTTACAGGATCACATCCTTATGCGCCTTTTACTATAGCGACTTTGTCAAAAGCACTTGGTGTAATGCACACAAATCCGAAATTGTATTACGTACCAAAGCAAAATGCATTAGGTGTTTATCATAATGAATTTGGAGATGAATTATATATGATAGAAGAACGTGCAGCTGATGGTCATGGAAACAAGGAAAGTTTTGGATTTTCAAATGAGCTTATTAGTACTCATGATATGCTCCGAGAATTAAGAGAAGATGAAGATAATCTTGTAGATGAAGGAGCTTATATTCGAGCGCGTTTATTCGATATGCTAATTGGCGATTGGGACAGGCATGAAGATCAATGGCGTTGGGCAAAATTTAAAGAAGATAATAAGACTGTTTATAGACCAATGCCAAGAGATCGCGACCAAGCATTTTCGATAATGGCAGATGGAACTTTGTTAGGTTTTGCAACCAAAATTGTTCCAACTTTAAGATTGATGCAATCTTATGATGAAGAATTAAAAAGTCCAAAATGGTTCAATTTAGAGCCTTATCCTTTAGATGTTGCTTTAATAAATCAGTCTACTAGACAAGATTGGAATGTTCAAGTTAAGCATATAATAGATAACCTTACCGAAGAGGTTATTGATGAAGCTTTTACTTATTTTCCTGAAGAAGTCCACGATGAAACAATTAATGAGATTAAGCAAAAATTAATTGGTAGAAGAGCTAATCTTCAAAAAATATCTAATCAATATTACAGTCAAGTAAACAAATACGCGATTATAAAGGGCACTGATAAAGATGACCATTTCGAGATTGAACGAGTAGGAAGAATAACCAAAGTAACTGCTTACAGAATGCAACAAGGAGTAAAAGGAGAAATATTTCATGAGCGTGACTATTCAAATTTGGATACGAAAGAAATTTGGATTTATGGATTAGATGATGAAGACGTTTTTAAAGTCTCTGGGGAAGGAGAAAGTCTAATTAAAATTAGAATTGTTGGAGGTCAAAACAAAGACACTTATAATATTGAAAATGGAAGAAAATTAAAGATGTATGATTATAAATCTAAGGAGAGTGAATTTGTAACAAATAGAGGAAGTAAAAAATTAACAGATGACTATGAAACCAATATCTACAATCATAAAAAGCCGACATATAATTCAAATCAATTAATTCCATCAATTGGGTCAAATCCAGATGACGGTTTTAAAATTGGTGTAGCCAATACATATACAGCTTATGGTTTTGAAAGAAATCCTTTTACGTCTCAGCATGCCTTAGCTGCTGGATATTATTTTGCCACTAAAGGCTTTGATATTGCATATTCCGGTAAATTTGCTAACATAATAGGACGCACTAACTTAATCTTGGAGGCAATATTTACAAGCCCTAATTATGCCATAAACTTTTTTGGATATGGTAACGAAACAAATAATCCCGAAGCTGATGAAGATGATGGCCTAGATGTTGATTTAGATTATAACAGAGTTAAATTAAGAACCATAAAAATAGCACCTTCTTTACAATGGCATGGTGATTTAGGCTCGGAAGTTAAATTAGG
>CAZRDG010000094.1:0-8572 GCA_964598775.1 uncultured Lacinutrix sp. | reverse complement strand
ATGAAAAGGGGATTTGGAAAGATTTTGGAGTAAAACTTATTGGTGTTGATATAAATGCGATTAATATAACTGAAGATAGAGAGCAATTTAGAGAACTAATGTCTAAAATAGGTGTTGCCATGGCACCTCAAGCTACTGCGACATCATTTTTAAAAGGAAAAGAAATTGCACAAGAATTTGGATTTCCACTATGCATTCGTTCTTCATTTACCTTAGGTGGTGCAGGCGCTGCTATAGTATATGAAGAAGAAGATTTTGACGAGCTCTTAAGACGAGGATTAGAAGTTTCTCCAATCCATGAAGTCATGATTGATAAAGCCATGATGGGCTGGAAAGAGTTTGAGTTAGAGTTGTTACGTGATAGAAATGATAATGTTGTAATCATTTGCTCTATTGAAAACATGGACCCAATGGGAATCCACACTGGAGACTCGATTACAGTCGCTCCTGCAATGACGCTATCAGATACCACGTATCAGAAAATGCGTGATATGGCAATTAAAATGATGCGAAGTATCGGTGATTTTGAAGGTGGATGTAATGTACAATTTGCAGTTAGTCCAGATGAAAAAGAGGATATCATTGCAATTGAAATTAATCCACGTGTATCTCGTTCTTCGGCTTTAGCAAGTAAAGCTACAGGATATCCTATTGCAAAAGTTGCGGCAAAATTAGCTATTGGTTACACTCTTGATGAGTTAGATAACCAAATTACAAAGTCAACTTCTGCCTTGTTTGAACCTACTTTAGACTATGTGATTGTAAAAATTCCACGATGGAATTTTGATAAGTTTGAAGGAGCAGATAGAACGTTGGGATTACAAATGAAAGCTGTTGGAGAAGTTATGGGTATTGGTCGTTCGTTTCAAGAAGCTTTGCACAAGGCGACCCAGTCTTTAGAAATAAAACGTAATGGTTTAGGAGCAGATGGAAAAGGTTACAAAGACTATAATCAAATATTAGATAAACTAAAAAATGCCTCTTGGGATCGTGTATTTGTAATTTATGATGCTATTCAAATGGGAATTCCATTGAGTAGAATTCATGAGATTACTAAAATTGATATGTGGTTCTTAAAGCAATATGAAGAGCTCTTTTTTCTTGAAAAAGAAATTTCAACCTTCGATATAAATAGTATTAGTCGTGATTTGCTTCTAGAAGCGAAACAAAAAGGATATGGTGATAGACAAATAGCACACATGTTAGGTTGCTTAGAGAGTCAAGTTTACAATAAACGTGTTGAAATGAATATCAACAGGGTTTACAAGCTTGTTGATACTTGTGCTGCAGAGTTTAAAGCACAGACACCATATTATTATTCAACATTTGAGAATGAAGTGGAGACTCCAGATGGATTACGTTACTCAGCTAACGAAAGTGTTGTAACTACTAAACCAAAAGTAGTGGTTTTAGGATCAGGACCAAACAGAATTGGTCAAGGAATAGAGTTTGATTATTGTTGTGTTCACGGTGTATTAGCTGCTTCTGAATGTGGTTATGAAACTATCATGATAAATTGCAACCCAGAAACCGTTTCTACTGACTTTGACACAGCTGATAAATTGTATTTTGAACCTGTTTTTTGGGAACATATCTATGATATCATTCGACATGAAAAACCAGAAGGTGTTATCGTACAGTTGGGAGGACAAACAGCTTTAAAACTGGCAGAAAAGCTTGACCGTTATGGTATAAAAATACTTGGCACTAGCTATCAAGCATTAGATTTGGCTGAAGATAGAGGTAATTTTTCAACGCTTTTAAAAGAACTTAATATTCCTTATCCAGAATTTGATATTGCTACTACAGCTGATGAAGCCCTAGATGTTGCAGATCGATTAGATTTTCCGATATTAGTTAGACCATCCTATGTATTAGGTGGACAGGGTATGAAAATTGTTATCAATAAGAAAGAATTAGAAGAACATGTAGTTGATTTGCTAAGAAAAATACCAAACAATAAATTACTATTGGACCATTACTTGGATGGAGCAATTGAAGCTGAGGCTGATGCTATTTGTGATGGTGAAGATGTATATATCATAGGAATAATGGAGCATATTGAACCATGTGGTATTCATTCTGGAGATAGTAATGCAACTTTACCACCCTTCAATCTTGGTGATTTGGTAATGCAACAAATTAAAGATCATACTAAAAAAATAGCATTAGCCCTTAATACTGTTGGTTTGATAAACATACAATTCGCCATTAAGGATGATATGGTTTATATTATAGAAGCTAATCCTAGAGCATCTCGAACTGTTCCTTTTATAGCCAAAGCGTATGGAGAACCTTACGTCAATTATGCAACAAAGGTTATGTTGGGTCATAATAAAGTAAAAGATTTTAACTTTCAACCTAAATTAAAAGGGTACGCTATTAAACAGCCGGTATTTTCATTCAATAAATTTCATAATGTTAATAAGCAATTAGGTCCTGAGATGAAGAGTACAGGAGAAAGTATCTTGTTTATTGATAGTTTAAAGGATGATGAATTTTATGATTTATATGCCAGACGTAAAATGTATTTGAGCAAATAAAAATTCCTTTCGAGGAAACTTTTGGTACAAATACCTAAAAATTACTATTTTAGCTTAACAATAACTCAAAGATACTATGAAAAAAACTTTACTTACTTTTATTTTTAGCTGCGTATTATGCAGTTTTACTCTAGCTCAAGTTTCAGGTGGGCAGGTTGATGATTTTGAAGATGATACAGTGCAAGGTTGGGTTGTTGGTGCAGGTTCTAGTAATCCACCAGCTAATATTGCCACAGGTGGACCTAATGGAGCAGGAGATAATTTTCTGAGATATATTTCAACTGGGACTGGTGGACCTGATAGTAAAATGATTGTTTTTAATCAAGCCCAATGGACAGGAGATTTTACGGCTGCTGGAGTTGTTGCAGTTGAATTTGATGTAAAGGTTGAAACTAATAAT
This sequence comes from uncultured Lacinutrix sp., assembly GCA_964598775.1. Lineage (GTDB taxonomy): Bacteria > Bacteroidota > Bacteroidia > Flavobacteriales > Flavobacteriaceae > CAJQLB01. The sequence continues at coordinate 5,629 of CAZRDG010000094.1, read as the reverse complement.
CTTAATTTAAGAGTTGCCTTTGATGGTGGAGGAGGAAGATTTTGTACTTCAGCACCAATTATTGTAACGGCAGGTTCTGGTTGGAATCATGTGGTAATTCCTATTTCAACTTCTGACTTTACTGCTGTAGGAGGTACTGACATTGTAGATACATTAGCTGATGTTAATACTATGAGAATATTAAGTAATACAACGGCGTCATGGGTAGGACAAACTATAGCAGCGACTATGGAATTAGACAATATTGAAGCTGCTACTTCTTTAGGATTAAACGATCCTAAGAAAACGGATTTTTCTATTTATCCAAACCCAGGTCGATCTAAGTTAAATATTAGTCTGGCTCAAAATACTAATGATGCTAAGATTGAAGTTTACGATATATTAGGAAAGCGTATTTTTGCACAATCCCTTACAAGTATTAATTCAAGTATTAATGTTTCTAGATGGAATGCTGGTGTTTATTTAGTTAAAATAACGAATAAAACTGGTACACAAACAAAACGATTTGTCAAGGAATAATTTTTTTAAATAATATTTAAAACCATCAGTTTTTACTGGTGGTTTTTTTATACAAGTAATTGAAATGTTAAGCCAACGGCAATTGCTATCCCAAAACTGATTAGTGTTCCAATAAGGATATATTCAGTTAGTTTACGGTGTTTGCTTTCTTTTAAATCACCAAATCTAAATACAGATTTCGCGGTGATTAGAAAGCCAACTGCTTCCCAGTGATTCACGATAATAAAGATAAAAACCAATAATCGTTCTAGAATTCCTATATATTCTCCAGCATCTTTAAGGGACTCATTATTTTCTGTCAGTTTTGAAATATTCCACTTGGTAAAAATGGTTTTCATTATGATTGAGACAGGTCTTGTTAAAAACACTAAACAAGTAATAAGAATTATATTTTGCTCAGTGAAAATCGTGTTTAAATCTAAGGTTTTTTTGGTAAAAATGTAGTAAGTAGATATTATGACTATAATATGCAAAGCTTGGTCTATAAAAAACCATAACCGTTTCGTTTTTTTATTCTGGACAATGAGCTTTAAAGCGTCAATAATTAAATGTAAGCTACCAATAATGAGTATTATAGGCCAAAGGGATAAATCCCAAAGAATAAGGAACAATAAAACAATGTGAATAGCTACATGAAAGTAAAGCTTAAGAGATTTTAATTTTTTCTTTTCTTTTTCTTTGACCCAATACTTTGGTTGTAGAAAAAAATCACCAATGAAATGAGCAAGTAATAATTTAGTTAGTAAAATCATTGGATTAAGGTATCAATTTTTTCTCTGTACATCTTGTCTAATTCTAAAATTTCATCCAAATGGGCTCGTTTTATGCGTTTGCTTATAGCATGCTGATTGGTACCTATTAGTTGTGCTAATTCCTTTTGTAGCATTTTAGGATGCTCTAATGATAATTTTACTATCTCTGCCGAATTGCTTGTCCAGTGATCAGTGCTTAGCAGAGCCAATTTAAAGTACAAGTTCAGTTCTTTGTTTAATATCTTGTTTCTAGTTTTGATTTTAAGATTTAACTTCTCTTTTTTTAAAGATTCTAATGTTTCTCCAGAAAATCTAAAGGCTTCACCATTTGATTCGCTCACTTTTTTTCCTTTAAATGTCTTTGCGCCAATACCAATTGCCATCCTTACATCTAATCCTTTAATCGTTTTTATACAGGCCTTAATATAGGTAGTAGCTTCATAACTTTTAAGTACATCTTCAATTTCAATTTGAAAGCTATCTCCTCTATATATTTCCCAGTACGATTCGTCTTTACTTAATTCAGTCAATGCCGATTTTAAGACATTAATCCATTCTGAATTTTCTGCGTCTCTAGATTTTATAATATCACCTGTAATTACACTCGTCATAATATTCCTTATTTATAGAATAAACAAATATATGCCTTTATTATGGAATAAACAAATATATGCCTTATATATGGAATATTTAAATAATATCACTCATCATACTTTGCTCTTTTTACAATAGCTTCAGGTAGTGATTTTTTTGCTTTAGCACCAAGTTTTTTAAGTTTTTGAACACTTGAAATTAAGTTCCCTCGTCCTTCAACCAGCTTATTCATAGCAGAAGAATAGTCCTTTTTAGCATCGTCAATTTTTTTGCCAACTCCAGTTAAATCAATCACCAATCCTTCAAACTTATCATAAAGAGCACCAGCTTGCCTTGCAATTTCAATAGCGTTTTGTTGCTGCTTTTCGTTATTCCACATTGTGTCAATGGTACGCAAAGTGGCAAGTAGAGTAGAAGGTGTTACAATGACAATGTTTTTTTCAAAAGCTTTATTATATAAGGTATTATCATCATTTATAGCGATGGCAAAAGCAGGTTCAATTGGGATAAACATCAATACAAAATCTGGAGATTGAATGTCGTATAAATCCTCATACTTTTTATCAGAAAGTTGATCAACATGTTTTCTGATTGAATTTACGTGAGCTTTTAAAAATTGAGGTCTTTCATCTTCATCAGCATTAACGTAGCGTTCATAATCAGTTAGAGACACTTTACTATCAATAATCATTCGCTTGTTATCAGGAAGATGCAATACCACATCTGGTAGCACACGCGAGCCTTCAGCAGTGGTAAAACTTTGCTGAACAAAATATTCTCGGTCTTTTTCCAATCCAGATTTTTCAAGAACACGTTCTAAAACTAATTCGCCCCAATTTCCTTGCATTTTACTGTCACCTTTTAGTGCTCTCGTGAGGTTTGTTGCTTCCTTGGTCATTTGCTGGTTCAAATCTTTTAACCCTAGAAGTTGCTCTTTTAAAGCAGAATGCATAGAAATACTTTCTTTTTGAGTGTCTTCAACCTTTTTCTCAAAAACCTGAATTTTTTCTTGAAGAGGATTTAGAATTTGTTTGATGTTTTCTTTGTTCTGAAGCGTAAATTTTTCAGATTTTTCATCTAGAATTTTGTTTGCTAAGAGCTCAAAATCTTTGCGCAACTGTTCCTGCTGTTTGGCAAGTTCTTGATCACGTTTTAAATTTTGTTCTTGCAAATTCTCATATTCAGTATTTTTTCTAGTTAATTCTGAACTTAAGAAGTCTTTTTCACGACGAATCTCTTCGCGTTCACTTTCAATTTTTGCTAAATTATGTTTGAGTTCTTCAATAGTTACACCCAATTGATTTTGACGCTCTTGCAACGTACTTTGTTCACTTTTGCTTTTTAGTTTAGTAATGGTCATACCAATATACGCACCAATTCCTCCTGAAAATAGTATGGCTAAAATAAGAATGATATTGTCGCTCATGAATCTTTTTGAGTTTTACCAAAGATAATTATTTTTTAACTCTAAAACTTCCTGAGTTTTCATCAAAATCAATTAAATCTTTTGGGAACAAGGTCTTAAAAACACCTTTGGAAATTAAATGGCAAGGGGAGTCTGAAATCACATTGTCTTTAGTCATAACAATCATTTTATCACACAATTGAATGGCTAAATCTATTTCATGAGAAGAAAATAGTATGGTTTTATTAGTCTCTTTCGCTAGTCTTTGAAGAAGTTTTAAAATGTAGGCTTTATGATACATATCAAGATGTGTTGTTGGTTCATCAAGAATAATCAAGTCTGTGTCTTGTGCTAAAGCACGAGCAATCATGACTTTTTGTAACTGACCATCGCTTAGTTCAAAACATTTTTTGTGTTTTAAATCTTCAATATTAGTTTGTTGAAGCGAAGTATTGATACTATTTATGTCATGTTCTGTTAAGTTTCCAACCCAATTCGTATAAGGTTGTCTACCTAAAGCTACCAGCTCAAACACAGAAAGGTTTTTAGAAGCGACTTGTTCAGTTAAGACTAAGCTCAAGGCTTTTGCCAAATCTTCTGGTTGAAAATCAGTAATGTTTATTGTATTGATAAATACATGACCACTCAATGGATTTTGTACATTGGTAAGTGTTCTTAATAAAGTTGATTTACCAATACCATTTGCACCAACCAAACCTATGAGTTCACCTTTATGTAACTTTATATTTATTTTTGAAGCCACAACGGTTTCTTTCTTCTTAGTTGTGTAACCAATTGAGAGTTGTTCTGTTTTTAAGACGATATGTTTAGTGTCATTAGTCATTAAAACATCATTTTACGTTTTCTAACCAATAACCAAATCACAACTGGAGCTCCAATTAAGGATGTAATAGCATTTATTGGTAATGTATAGTCACTTGTCGGTAATTGCGCAATGCTGTCGCAAATAAGCATGACAATTGCTCCAAATAAGAATACAGCTGGCAATAAAATTTTATGATTTGAGGTGTTAAAAATTTGACGTGTCATGTGCGGAATAGCTAAGCCTATAAAGGCAATCGGACCAGCAAACGCTGTTATAGTTCCAGCTAGCAAACTTGTAGCAATTATGATGATTAATCGACTTTGTTTGATGTTTAAGCCTAAGCTTTTGGCATAATTCTCTCCTAGTAATAAGGTGTTTAACCCTTTAATAGATACAATACTTAATAGGATTCCAACAACATATATACTAAAAAATACAAGTAATTCATACCAGGATAAGTTTCCTAGACTACCAAAACCCCAAAAAATGTATTGTTGTAATTGTTCTGCTGAACTAAAATAAGAAAGAACGCTCACAACAGCTGCTGTTATACTTCCAAACATAAGACCAATAATTAGTATGGCCATGGTATCTCTAACTTTAGATGACACCATTAATACAGCCAGTAAAACTAAAAAACTCCCTAAACTTGCAGCAATTACAACACTCCATTTAGAAAATAATAAGGTGGTAAAAACACCTCCAAAAAAGCCAGAGCCCAATATTACCAAGGCAACACCGAGGCTTGCGCCAGAACTAATTCCTAACACAAAAGGACCAGCTAAAGGATTTCTGAACAACGTTTGCATTAATAGGCCTGAAATCCCTAATCCTGAACCTACTAAAATAGCTGTAAATGCTTTAGGTAATCTGTAATTTTGGATGATGTATTGCCAAGATTCATTGTCTGCAGAACCTAATAAACTATTAAAGATTGATTTAAGCGGAATAGATACTGAACCAAAGCTAATGTTTACAAAAAAGCAGATAATGAGTATTAAAATTAATACTAAAAATGAAATTTTATATGTTTTGCTATTCGGCAATTAATCTAAAGGTTTAAAAAAGAAAGGTTTATAATTTTTAAGAAGTTCTGGATGACAAATTTTAATAATATCTTTCAATACTAAATCTGGTCTTGTCGTGCCTAGTTCATAATATAAAACGCCTCCTGTTTTTCCAGTTTTATTAGCAAAAGTAAAAACAGATTTATTTTCAAAAGCACTAAACTTTGTATAATGTACATTGGCCTTTTCAAGTGCTTCAAATGACGAATAATAAGATGGACTGAACCATAAATCGGCATCTTTAGCTTTTTCAAAAACCGATTCAAAACTTAAAGCCAAACTACCACTACCAGTAGTATTACTCCAAAGATAATTGACATTAGCATCATTTAATATTTGCGCTTCAGGACTCGTGCCATTTGGTAAATACCACACGTCTTTGTGCATAGCTCCACTTAAAACCGTGGGTCTATTTTCAATTTTAGAAGCTAGTTGTTTAGCTTCTAAATAATCACTTTCAATTTGT
>CAZRDG010000093.1:0-8573 GCA_964598775.1 uncultured Lacinutrix sp. | reverse complement strand
AAGATGGTGTATATTTAATATTAGAAGAGGGTAGTTTTTTCACGGACTGCCGTTACTTGCAATTAGAACGAATAAAATAGAATGTACCAAAGAATAGCACATATTACGTTAGTTGTGAATGATTACGATGACGCAATTGAATTTTATACAGAAAAATTAGATTTCAAATTACTTGAGGACACAAGAATAGATGAAAAGAAGAGATGGGTAATGGTTGCACCACCAGGTGCAAAAGAATGTTGTTTGTTGCTTGCTAAAGCCTCAAATGAACGACAATTAGAAAGTATCGGTAATCAGACAGGTGGGCGAGTTGGATTCTTTCTCTTCACTGATGATTTTTGGAGAGACTATAAAAAAATGACCGAAAGAGAAATAAGTTTTGTTCGACCACCAACTGAATTTGAATACGGAACTGTAGCTGTATTTAAGGATTTATATGGAAATATGTGGGACTTGATTGAACCGAATGAAAATAATAAAGGATTGATAATAAAATAACAGCAGGTAAAAATGTATATAAAAAATAGGCGAAACAGTTATGAATTCAAGGTATTTGGCTAGTATCAAACCTTGTGCTTCACCGAAAGTTTGGTGCTTCAAAATCGCCTACTTTTCATACACTGACCATTACTCACAATTCTACACATATGACTGACCAAAATTTCAATAAGAAAGTAGAAATTTTTTCCTTGGCAAATTAATTTCACTTGCTAACGTTCACTCTGGGAAATTGAAATACTGATTGAGAAAAGGTAAATTTGAAAGATGAAATTACTTTTGATAAACAGCAAGTTAGCGAATGTTAGTTAGAATTGTGAAAAAGACAACTGCAAAACAAAGATGACCTATTCCAAACAAAACATTATTTAGAATTACAAATCTGAAATCAAATAAATGATAATTAGGCACTGTCTGATCTATAAATTGTTGTCGTAAATCATCGTTTGACTTTCGTTTTAATTTCCATTTCATGGATTGCTCCGTATGAACAGACTCTGCATCTGTTGGTCCTAACATCATTAATGAAGGCCACCACCATCGATTTAAGGCATCTTGAGCCATTTCTTTTTGCTCAGTAGTTCCATTGGCCAATTTCATCATAATTTCAAAGCCTTGGCGTTGATGAAAACTCTCTTCTTTACAAACGCGAATCATTGCACGTGCATAGGGCCCATAGGACGTATTGCACAAAGGCACTTGATTTATTATGGCTGCACCATCTACCAACCAACCAATGGCTCCCATATCTGCCCATGTCACCGTTGGATAATTAAAAATGGAAGAATATTTAGCCTTTCCAGAATGGAGTTGCTCGTACAGTTCGTCTCTAGAAACACCCAAGGTTTCGGTAGCAGAATACAGATATAATCCATGACCTGCTTCGTCTTGCACTTTTGCCAATAAAGCAACTTTTCGTCTTAACGAAGGAGCTCTAGTAATCCAGTTGCCTTCAGGAAGCATTCCGACAATTTCGGAATGTGCATGCTGTGACATTTGCCTGATGTGTGTTTGACGATACTTTTCTGGCATCCAATCTTTAGGTTCAATTTTTTCGTCTCTTGCGATACGCTCCTCAAATTGTTTCTCTAGATTTTTTATTTGTTCTTCACTCATGATTTTTTGAGTTTATTTTATACATCAAAATCGACCACTACTTTTTTGGTAGTTGGTACTGCTTGACAGCTTAACACATAGTTTTGTGCAACTTCTTTATCTTCAAGCGCATAATTTATTTTCATTTCTACAGCACCTTCAATCACTTGACATTTACAAGTACTGCACACACCTCCTTTACAAGCAAATGGTAAATCTGCACCAGCGCCTAAAGCAGCATCAAGAATATTATCGTATTCCTTTGTCATCGTAAACTGAAACTCTTTTCCACCATCAACAATAGTAACCTCAGTGCCTTCTACATTTTGTTTACCCAAACGCTCAGCTCTCTTGATATCTTCTTCTGAAAGTCCAGTAACAAACAATTCAAAATGAATTAGCTCTTTTGGCAATCCAGCTTCAACCAGATAATTGCTAACAAAATTTACCATTTGTTCAGGCCCACAAAGAAACACTTCGCTTGTATCTGGAATATCGATAAAAGTTCTCGTAAGAACTTTCATTTTTTCGTCATCAAAACGACCATTAAACAACTCAATATCACGACGTTCTTTTGTTAAGAAATAATAGATTTCTAGCCTTCCAAAGTATTTGTTTCTTAGTTGTTCCAGATCTTCCTTAAAGATAATTGATTTTGCTGTTTTATTAACATAAAATAGCTTGCAAGTTGAATTTGGCTCAATAGCCAAATGTGTTTTTATCATAGATAAAACTGGTGTAATACCACTTCCAGCAGCAAAAAAGAGATAGTTTTTGGCATTGTCTGGATTACAATTCACTCCAAAAGTTCCGCTTGGCGACATGACATCAATATGGTCCCCAACTTTTACTTTTTCGTTGATATAAGTTGAAAACTTCCCTTCAGGAATTTGCTTTACGGCGACTTTCCATTGGTTTTCAAATGGACTAGAACATAAGGAATAGGAACGACGAACATCTTCACCCTTAATATCTGCTTTTAAGGTTAAATGCTGACCTTGTCTAAATTTAAAAACATCTTTTAACTCCGATGGAATATCAAAAGTAACCACCGAAGTATCTTCAGTTTCTTTATATATCTCTGCAACTTTTAAATTATAAAAATCTGCCATGTTTTTATTTTCAATATTTAACTAACAGTTGTTAGTTTAAATGACAAATTTACAAAATTAAATGATAACTATTTGTTAATTCCATTAATGAGTACCAAACTTAATTCATTAGTGAATTTTTGAATATCTAAATCTTCTTTTTTAGGCAACCAAATATATAGTGATCGTAAAGTCGATAGCATTGAAAACAACATTACTTCTGGGTTAGCATCAACAAGTTCATTCTCTTTAATTCCTTTTTCAATAATATTCCGAAAATCATTTTCATAATTTTTACGCAATGTTAAGTAATACTCTAACTCAGCTTCAAGGTGCATCCAATCACTATTTAGAGATGCCATACCAAATTGATTATTGGTTGTAATATGTACATGAAGCGCAACTATTTGCTTTAGTTTATCAATACTACTCTCGTCAGAATTTTTTATAATTTTCATTTGTTCTGTAAACTGCTCGGCTAGAGAAATAATAATATCAGACAGAATTTCTTGTTTAGAGTTGATATGGTTATACAAGCTTGCCGCTTTAATTCCCATAGCTTTAGCAATGTCGCGCATTGTGACGGCACTGTATCCTTTCTTCTTAAATAGTATTGCAGACGTTTGAATGATTTCGTCCTTACGTGTTTCGAATTTCAAAAGTTGTAAATTTGTTTAGAAATTACGATGAATATACAGAAAAAGTGTAACACAAGTTACAAGTAAGTGTTTTAATAATTCTGTTATTTGAAAAAAATATGACTTATGGGAATTTTAGATTTTTTATTTGGCAATCAAAATGCCAAAATTCAAGACTACTTAAAAAAAGGTGCCATTATTTTAGATGTCAGAACTGATAGGGAGTTCAAATCTGGTGCAATAAAAAACGCGAAACATATACCGTTAGATGATTTAAGAAATCATGTTGACGAATTAAAAAAACTAAACAAACCAATTATTGTTTATTGTGCAAGTGGAGTAAGATCTGGAAAAGCTGCCAAGTTTTTAAACTTAAATAATATTGATGCCGTTAATGGTGGAGGATTAAATAGTTTAAGTTCAATACTAAAATAAATATTTAAAGAATTTATTGGTATATTAGAGGGCATCAACCTTCAATAAATGTTCTCATGGAATTAAACAGACGTCAGTGGCTTAAAACAGCTTCTCTAGCTGGTGGATTTACTCTTTTTAATGGATTGACAGGAATACAATCCTTATCAGCTGAAGAAATAAAAAAATACAATCCCAGAAAATTAGAAAATCCCATTAGGCTTAGCTCAAACGAAAATCCTTATGGGCCTTCTGAACGTGTTAGAAATGCAGTGAAAAAAGCCTTTGATGATGGTTGCAGATATCCATATGAATATGCAGACGAGCTTGCAGAGCTTTTAGCCAAAAAACATGGAGTTTCATCTGAAAGCATCATTATTACTGGTGGATCAACTGAAGGTCTGAAAATTGCAGGTATCACCTTTACAGCGGATGGTGGTGAAATTATTGCAGCTAAACCAACTTTTTTAGCTATGATGCAATATGCCGAAATGTGGGGAGCAAATATTAATTGGGTTCCGGTTGATACAAATTATGGTTATGATTTACAGGAGATAGAAAAACGGATTTCATCAAAAACCAAAATGGTTTTTTTGTGTAATCCAAACAATCCAACATCCACGTTATTACCATCGAATACCTTAACCGATTTTTGTTCTTCTGTAAGTAAGAAAACAATTGTGTTTAGTGATGAAGCATATTACGATTATATAGAAGACCCTAACTATCCTTCAATGATAGAATTGGTTAAAAAAGATGAAAATGTTATCGTTTCTAAAACGTTTTCTAAGGTGTATGGAATGGCTGGAATGCGAATTGGTTATTTAATTGCAAAACCAGAATTAGCTCAAATAATTAGGCGTAATGTCGTTGCCATGAGTAACGTTTATGCTATTGAAGGCGCCAAAGAAGCTTTATTGGATACTGATTTTTACAATTTTTCAATTCAAAAAAACAATGAAGCAAAACAGATTATTTATAATACCTTAGATCATTTAGAATTAGACTATGTAAAGTCGCATACTAATTTTGTATTCTTTAAATCTGGAAGAAATATTAATGACTTAGGTAAAGACATGCTTGCCAAAGGTGTTAGAATTGGCAGAGCTTTCCCTCCATTTCTTGATCATTGCAGGATTAGCACTGGAACAATTGAAGAGGTTGAATTATTTTCAAAGTCCTTAATTTCACTTTACTAAACAAAAAAAGCATTAGCTCCCATCGTTTCCTTAGTTTACTAATGCTTCAAAATTTTTGATTAATAGCATGACAAATATAGAATCCTATTTACTTGATGAGCACATTTATCGACAACTGTTTAAATTAATAGATAAACAGAACAAGGGTGCTTATTTAATCGATTAAGTTATTTCTTTTTGCTTTTTGAACGGCTTCAAGCTTGTTGTGAACTTGTAATTTCCTGTAAATATTTTCAATATGTTTTCTAATAGTTCCTGTTGAAAGAATTAAATTTTCTGCTATTAGACTATAGCTTAATCCTTTACTTAGTTGTTCTAAGACTTCAGTTTCTCTATTTGTTAAACTAATTTCTTCTAGCTCATTATTATTTTGAAACTCAATAGGATTACGAAGCAACTTTAAGGTTTTTAATGCTATTGATGGGTTCATTGCTGCGCCTCCATTTATAGTGTCTAAAATTCCATCGTGTAAGTCTTTTGCATTGATTTCTTTAAGCAAATAACCATCTGCTCCAGCTTTAATAGCACTAAAGATATTTTCATCATTATCAAAAACTGTAAGCATTATTATTTTGATGTGAGGATATTTTTGTTTGACAATTGCAGTGGCTTCAATACCATTCATTGTTGGCATTTCAATATCCATTAATATCAAATCTATGTTATGGTTGCTTTCCAATTGGCGAAGCATTTCTGAGCCATTAAAGGCAGAAAACTTAACACTTAGGTCTTTAAAAAAAGACAGTTTTTCTTTAACTGCTTTTATTAAAAATGAATTGTCGTCTGCTATGGCTATTTTAATACTCACACATTATGAATTTTAGCTAAGTTACTATTATATAATTTATTTAACAATACGTATAGTTGCGTATCTTTCTTAGTCATGATGAGTCTTAAGAATGACAGACCTAACAAGCACAATTATTACAATTAAGGAGAATATCAACAATATTATAGAAAACCATTTTATTGGATTTCCTTCGTTATTATCAATCATCTCATTATACTCTTTTTGAATCAAGTTTTTAGATGGTGCTATATTGCTTTTAAAATATGAAATCGTATCTAAAGCCCTATGACTAGGTCTTAATTGTTCAAAAAAATATGTGCTTTTTTTAACGGTTTCAAGGATGGTGTCTGAATTGTTTGTATTCAAATTTAACACAGTATACTGATAGATGCGTTTGAACGTATCTTTATCATAATTTACTGGATATTTTTCTGAGTGTATGGTTTGCACTTCTTTAACTATACCTTGTTCAGATCTATATGAACTTGTTACTGCAATTTGATCATGCTTAATCTCATCTGAAATAAACAATAACTTGATTGAAGGTACTGTAACATAATACACAACAATCAATGCCAACATTATTTTTATACTATGTTTCAATTTCTATTTATTATTAACCTTCTTAAACCCTCCACCATGTTCTTTTATTTTATCTTGTGTTTCTTTAGAGTTTATGTATTTGTTATAGCCATTCATTAATTCTTGAGCTTGCAGCTTCAAATTATCATTAATCTCTTTAGGTAATTGATCTTTAATTGGCACGAGACTTTCGCTATCATTCCATTTCATAAAAACACTAAAAACAAGTTTTGGATCAATTTTATAAAGTGCTACAAAATATTTTGAAGTTTCTTTATAAAGTTCATCACCAGATAAAGTTTTCTGTAAATTTCTATAATCGTTATCAATAATTTTAGCGAGATAACCATTATCACCCTTAACACTTTCTACATAACTTTTAACAGATTCAAAAATTTTAGAATCGACCTCTAAGTTGTTTATTGCATTTTGAGTTTCTGGTTGATATTGTATTCCATCAAGTGAATTTACATACTCTCCGTTTTGCCATAATCCTGCTTTTTTACTTGATTCTGAATATTGATAAACACCTTTACCATCATATTTATCATTTTTCCATTCTCCAAAATAATTAGTATCATGATCCCAAACATAAGTGCCTAATCCGCTTTTTTTACCTAGATTAAAATTACCTACATAATATTCGGTATCGTTATAATTGAGTTGTCCTGGCCCATGGTATTTTCCATTTTTAAAAAATCCCATATAAGTTGCTCCATTGCTATATACATAAAAACCAGCTCCATCTTGGCAATTTCCTACTTGACAAGGGTTTTTTGAGTTTGATTCTAGTTTTATGCTTTTTTCTATTTCACCACCTGAAACAATCATAACAAAAAATTCCTTATTCTCTGGTAAATAAGTCATAGCGAATCCTAAATCGCGATCAATTAACAAAGTTGATTTTCCTTTTGTATAATTATATTCAAAACCAATTGGATTATTATAATCTCCTTTGAAAGTGCTAAAAGATTCTAAATTTGTATCTGGGCTTTTTAATAATAATGGCCCAAAAGCCATTCCGTTTTCAAAAAAACCTTCCATTGTTTCGTTGTTTGACAACTGAACCTTACCATAACCATCTGTACAATTTCCTTCTATACAAGTTAAATCAATTAACTCCTTTAAATTATCTGATTTCTCTATTGGTTGTTTTGAATTATTAACTGTTGAAGTAGTATTGCTTTCTGGAGATGTATTTGTAGTTTTATCTTCTAGATTTTGAGCAACGAAGAATGCATTAGTTTTAGCAGACTTGAAATTTTTTAAAACATATTTAGGTTTACCTTTGTAATCCATAATCCATAAATCATTACTGTTTTCTTTAGACCATTCGTTTTTCGTAATACTTTTGGTTGCTTTTTCGTAGCAATTAAAAGTGCCATCAGCAAATTTAATCCAAGCTGCTTGATTACTTTTTAGAATAATTGGCTCTCTCCATTTTCCATCTTTTTGAGATTGGTAATCTTTAAAAAGATAAGAACTATTACTTCTTGGATGATAAACAAGTACATCATTGCCTATAAATTTATGTTCAACTTCAAAATCTATATATTCACCATCTTTTACTAAATAATAGAACTTCCCATAACTCTTCCAATACACTCCTGTTTTTGGTGCTTTTTCACCTTTACTTATTTCATAATCTGCAATTGAAATATTACTAGTTGTTTGGATAGTTCCTTCTTTTGCATTCTTAAAATTTCCTAAAATATGATATTCTCCTTTATAGTTAACAACAGCATCTACTGGACTTTCAAATGATTGACGGCTTACTAAATCATTCACCTCTCCATTTATTAATACACTAACAGAATTTTCGTTCTTAACCCAGAAGTTAATGTCTTTGTTGTACTCAAGTGCTTCGTATTTTACATTTAATTGTGCATTTTTAAAATCCCGTAACACGTACTTTTTTCCTAAAACTAAATCTTGACCTATTAAATGGTTGCCTAATGATTTAGTATTAACAACATCTGCTCTTATGTTTCCAAATGTTCTAATAACCTCAAAACCTTCTGTTGTTTTTTGCCAGTATACAGCAATGTTTTCTGGAGCAATTAGTTTTGATAAAACTTTTTTAATATCAATTTTAGATTGGATTTCTCCTTGTTTAATATTAGATTGAGCTTCGAATTGCTTTAGGAGCTCTGCTTCTCTTAATTCTAGTCTATAAATCTCTAAACCATTATTAAATGTATCGTAAGAATAAAATCCAACGTTTTCTTTAGGAATGCTGTTTTTTAAATCACCATTGTTAAGGTAT
>CAZRDG010000092.1:0-8618 GCA_964598775.1 uncultured Lacinutrix sp. | reverse complement strand
TTAAAGTGGTTAAATTACAATTTCCAGATCCTAGTTTTTATAGACTTATTCAATGTTATGGTGATTCGTCACCCATGGGGTTAGCATGGACTTTTTTAGGTTTCTCTAAAGGCTATAATTTGTTTATGGGAATTGCTGAAGTAGCTGCTGTGCTACTATTGTTTAGAAGAACTTTAACTTTTGGTCTTATCATTACCTTAATGACTACGGCAAATGTCATGGCAGTAAACTACTTTTATGATGTTCCAGTAAAGTTATTATCTACTCATTTGGTATTAATGACATTGTTTTTATTACTAAGAGATTTTAAAAAGCTATGCACTTTCTTTTTTACTAATAATCCTATTAGTTTATCTATTCTTAAACAACCAGCTAAAGAAGGAGATAAATCGCTCAAATTTATATCAAGAATGTTAAAAGGATTGCTCTTTGGCTATATATTTATCTTTGGAGGAATTAGGTTAATGGAATCACAAAAACTATATGGAACTAAAGCACCAAAGCCAGATTTATATGGGTTAATAAAGATTACACATTTTGAAAAAAATGGAGATACTATTTCAACAGATATGAATAATTATGAGAGATGGAGATATATAGTTTTAGAAAGAAAAGGAAGTGCACAAATTCATAGTATTGATAAGTCTATATTATACTATAAATCTGAGATTGATACTTTAGTATCTGAATTAAAGTTTACTAGTTATTCAGATTCAACAGATACATTTATTATTAATTATAGAATGAAAGACAATAAGTTTAGTTTTGAAACTATATTTCAAAATGATTCTATAAAGGCAAGTGGAAGAATATTAAATAAAGACAACTTTATACTTACAAACAGAGGCTTTAATTGGATTAATGAACGTCCTTTTAACAGATAAATAAAATGCGGCTATTAAGCCGCATTTTTTAATTTACAGATATCCTAACACCTTCACTATGACTACTAAATTCTGGAGCATACATGCTTTGTATGGCCGTAATACCATTACTCATATTTCCAGCATTGTTTACACGTAAATCATATTCAAATACATACACGCCTTTTGGTAAATAATCAAAGAAAAAGTTTGTGCTCGCATCTTTTGTGCTTTCATAATAACCCAAACCATCTTGCCATTTGTATTGCGATAACACATTTACAGGTTCTAATCCAGAGGCTCTCATGTCTTTCATATGGATAAATTCCATAGTTCTATCACTTCGCAATTCGATTCGAACTCTTACCAAATCACCAACTTGCAATTTCGTGTCAGACGTAATTTCGGTAATTTCTTCACCTTTGTCTGTATTGGTTTTTAGGAATAATTTTTTATTCAACTTGAGCGGAGTTTCAGCTGAAGTAATCTTATCTAAATCTTCAAAATACTGCCAATACAAACTTCCCCATGCAATACCATTGCCTTTTTTGGTAAGTTTTACGTCTGCCATTTCTGGTTGAATTTCAGAGCCATTCCAAGAGGTTTTATAATATCCAGTTCCAGCTTCTACTTTTACATTACCTAATTTTGAAGGATTAATGTTTTGTCCTCCTAAAACCACATCAACCATATCTGTAACGTTTAACCAATCGCTACCTTGAAGCAATAAGGCATACACTGCTACTGTAGTTGCTTTGGTGGTTTTCCATTGGTTGGTTTGCTTGTTTTTAAGTAGCCAGATTTTAAGATTGTCAATGGTTTTTGTGTCGTTTTCTATCTCTGCAAAAGCTTCAATGAGTAAGGCTTGTGTTTCAATAGGTGCTTGATACCAATACCACGAATTGGTATTTTCTTTCCAATACATGCCTAATTCATCCGAAGTGATGCTATTTTCTTTTAACGATTTTAAAATTTTTGCTGAGGTGGTTTTGTCATCCATTCTATCAACCACTAAAGCCATCAGTCCTTTTGCATACAATGAACGAGATAGCCAATATTTTTTGATTTGAGAATGATAATAAGCTGTGATATCTTCAACTTCTTTTGTTTTTTTTATCTCAGGGAAGAAGCTTCTCATATACAAATAATGCAGTTGCGTGTTGCTTAGATGGTCTTTGCTTAAATCGACATCCTTATTATATTTTGTGATGTCTTTATATTCTTTTATAAATTCTGAATCTAAATATTGAATGGCTTTTTGAATCATGTTTGATTGAGACCCTTCGAATGCGCTCAGGGTGACTCCAAGTTTTGAAAGATGACCAAAACCTGTAATGATGTGTTGTGTGATAAAACGGTTTTCGTAACCACCATTAAACCACGACCAAGCACCTGAAGCCATTTGATTGTTTTCCAATTTACGTAAAGCCGATTGCAATTCGTTATTCATTTTGTTGAGGTCGAATAACAGAGCAATGCGTTTTTTCTGTTCGGTTTCACTTTGAGCATCACGTAACCAAGGTGTTTCTTGAATGAGAATAGATTTTAATTCTTCATTTTTTTCAAGATTAGAAATAAGAGCGTCAGCATTTCTCCATTGATTAAAGACTTCTTGAATTCTAGGATTGCTATTCGCAATATGACTTGCTAAGGCATTCGCATAATATCTTGAAAAGGTTTGCTCATTGCACTCATATGGATATTCCATTAAGTAAGGTAAGGCTTGTACAGCATACCAAGCAGGATTGCTTGTCATTTCAAGCGTTAACATATGGTGCTTTAAAGTTGTTGAGGTATTTGTTTTGAGTTTGTCTAAAGTGAATGTTCTGGTTTCGTTACTTCTAATCCACATTGGTAAGGTTTCGGTTACTAGCATTCTGTTACTTAAAACAGGCAATGCATTTTGTTCACCATCACTAAAGTCACCAGCTTTTGCTATGATTTTGTATTGTACTGCTTGTACTGTGTCTGGAATGTCCAATTGCCAAGAGACTTGTGTGTTGCCTTCTTTTTCTACTAAAAAGGTCTTGATAGAGCCTGCACTTAGCGCAGTCGAAGTGCTCGACCTGACAAGTTCTTCAGTAATGTCTTTTCCTGAAATGGCATCAGTCAATTCCAACTTAGCTTGTCCAGATAATTGCTTAATAGTAAGGTTTGCAATTTTGCTGCTAATGGTAATTTGGTCACCTTCACGTAAAAAACGAGGCACATTTGGAATGACCATCAATTCTTTTTGCGTTACAGTTTCTAAAGACGTGACAGCACTTTCCAAAGTTTTGGTATGAGCTACCAATTGCAATTTCCATTTGGTTAAAGCTTCAGGTGTAGTAAAACTAAACGTCACATTACCTTCTGTATCTGTTTGTAAATGCGGAAAGAAAAAGGAGGTTTCTTGAAGGTTTTTACGAATGGTAACTCCAGAGAAATCAGTTTCTTCTTTTACTAAAGATGGTGAAGAAGGAGTTTCAATTTCTTCAGCACTGACTTCGCTTACTGTAAAACCTAGAGCGCGTTTTTCTCTTGAAATCCCTTGTGCAGTTACAACAACTTCATCTAATTCAGATTCATCATTAGCTGGAGTATATTCTCTATAAAAATTCAAATTTCTGTTTCCAAAATAAAACCCAAACCAATTCATTTGGTCGTATTGTTGTGTTTTAAATTGATAATAAGGCGCTCTTTCTTGTTGAAGTCTAAAGGTTATATTTCCAAAACTTTGTCCAGCATTTCTGTAAGAATAACTATAATATATTGGGTTTTGAATTGGATTAAAAGTCCAATTGTGTGCTTTAAATTGGTCTAACGACGCATCATACATGCTTGCTAATAATTCGGCAGTGACTTTATCTCCTTTAGGACCTTTAATTTTAAAGCTCCAAGTTTCATCAGTTCCTAGTTGTAGTTTGTCTCTAAAGGTCAGTGTTTCAATATCCAAATCGGTTTTAGGATAAGGGACACTCATGTTTAAGCTTCCACTTTCAAAGCTATTAAAGGCAGCAAAACTGTAATGCACTACAAAACCTCCTAAATCGTTTTGAGTGACAGGAATGTTTATAGTTTGTTTACTGTTGTTTAGTTGAATCATTTCGGTCTTAACAGTTTTATGATCTTTTTCAACATCAACAGTTACCTTAATATTTGCAGCTGAAGCAAAGGTTAAAGTTGCAGTATCACCAATAGTGTATGTCGCTTTATCTGTTACAACACTAAACAATTGATGGTCTGAAATCTGTTTATCTTTATCACTGAACAAAACTGTTTTTGTTTGGTCTTTCACGTCTTGACCAAATTTGTCCTTGGTTTCCAGAACAATAATATACTGACCAGATTCCCATTTTTTAATGTTGCCTAAAGCGAGTTCTTTAGATGTATTAGTGTCGAATGACTTTTCAAATACTAATTTCCCTTTTTTCCATTGATTGCTATCGTCTTCATTGGCATAAGCATCATTTGGAAACCGTTGTTTGAACTCACTTTCAGAAAGCATTTGATAATCTGGAGCCTTCCAAGGACGCGCTCTCAAAACAGATTTTGGAGCAATTAATTTATAAATTTTAATGGTTCCTTTTGAAGGGATAAATTCACCGTTAAGGTTTTTGGTGTCAATAGTTAGTTTGTGGTCTTTTTGAGTTTTATCTAGTTTAGCGTCCACCGAAATATTGGCTGTTAAGGCATGATAGCCAACATTCACTATGGTTGTTGCACTTCTGGTTTCGCCATTTAAATCGGTGACATCAGCTGTGATTTCATAATTGAAAATTGGCAAGCTAGATGCATCAACGCTTTGATCTGGTAATGCTTTAAAGGTGATTTCAAATTCGCCTTTATCGTTGGTGATACTTTCGCCATAAGTAATTTCCTGAGGTTCACTATTAAACCAAGGACGATACCAAAAATACCAACGAGGATATTGCACTTTTCTATGCACGCGATACACCACTTTGGCATCCGTAATGTTGCTTCCAGCGTAAGCCAAAGCATTTCCTTTAACAGTCACCGAGTCGTTTATTTTGTAAGTTTCAGTAACTGGATTGAAAGTAGTTTCAAATTTAGGACGTTTGTATTCTTCGACTGAGAAATAATGAGAATTTATATAGCCAGAATCTGCATTTCCAAAACTCGAATATATCTTATAATCACCAGTTAAACCATTGTTTGGTAAAATGAACTCTCCAGATACTGAACCAAAATCATTGGTTTTCAAAACCAGTTTGTTAATTTCCTCGTTATTAACATTTTGAAGAGTTAATGTTATTGATTTTCCTTCAATAATTTCAGATTTTCCATCTTCCGTTTTCATGGCAATGCCTTTAAAATAAACAGTTTGTCCAGGCTTGTAAATACTTCTGTCAGTAAATAAAAAAGCGTTGTAGATTATTTTTTTGTCATCATTGTCGTTGAATGACCTTTGCATGTAATAGTTATCAAAATAGGCTTTGTCACCTTTGTTCTCAACAATAAAGTTTAATTGCCAATAACTATTTTTAGTTTTTGCAAACTGAATTTCACCATTTGAGTTTGTGGTTTTATATTCGGTTTGCTCATCATATCTATTTCTTCTAAGTTTCAGAGTGACCTTTGCATTTGGAATAGGTTGTCCGTTGTTTCTATCAATGACCTGATAGATATTATTTTTGCTATCACTTTTATCTACAATAGCAATATTAGTGACTTGAAGTGTCGTATAAGCAAAAGTTTGTTCATTTGAGGTTTCAGGTGATGCAAACACCACAAAATAGCCATTGTTTAATGCTGGAACAACCACTTCAGTTGTGTGTGTCTGATAATCGTTTTCATTGCGCAAATTACTTTGCCATTGTTTATCTACCTTTAGTTTTTTAATAAATGCGAGCTGCTCTTCTTTTCTGTAGGTTGTATTTAGTGATTCATATTGATCTCTACTTAATTGATAGACTTTAAAAGCTAAGGCCTCAAGGTTTTTGTAACGAATTAATAATCTCGAATTGGAGCTGATTGGCAAATGACTTTCAGCTGTAATTTGTAATGATGACTGAAGGATTTGTTGCTTTAAAATTTGGCACTTTTCAGCACCTATGCTTTTTGGGAATTTGTTTACGACAGCATCAATTATTTCAATGGCTTCTTTGAGCTTCCAACGATGTGTCTCGTCGGTTGTTGGTTCATACGTATTGCCTTTTTCAAAATAGATTGAAGCTATTTCAAAATCATATAAAGCAGAAACTTCGTGTGATTTTAAACGGTTGCTTTCCGCTTTTAAGGTTTCTAATAATTTAGTGTCAATATCACTGAAAGTTGCATGCTGTTTTACATACAATAAACGATTGATGTCAACATCTGCAAGCGCGTAAGGGTCTTTATCTTTGAGATGAAATTTGGTTAGCTCTTGATACAATTTTAAGGCTTGTAATTGTAATGAAGTACTGTCTTTTGAAGTGATGTTTATACGTGAAAAGCTTTGCGAGTCATTAAAAAATTGCTCGTTGTCAATTTCAAACTTATAGGCAGGTTGAGAAATACTATTTTCGTCAGTCGAATAAAATTTCAAAGCATTATGAGCAAGAAAATCAAAAAGTGTTGGCCTGAAAGTTTTGGAATCTTCTTGCAATATTAATAGTTCATCGAAATTTTTTAAATCTTCAAGTTGAAGGAGTAATTGTTGCTCTAATGAATTTTGATAATGTATGCTAATCTCATCAAATAAAGTTTGTAAATCCCAAGTTCTAAAATCGTCTTTATCTATTTTTTCAGAAGTTTTAGTTCGGTTGTAAAACTGCCATCTGTTTTGCTGAAAGTATTGCCAATACAAATTAGCCAATAGGTTTTCTAAAATATTTTTTGTTGGAAATTCACTTTGTGAAATTTCAGTTTTAAAATTGTTGATGATGTTTAATTGTGCATCTTCTTCTAGAAATAGGGTAAACTTGCTTTTAAACAAAAGCACTTTAATTCGTTGCACATTATTTGCTTCTTTTATTGCTTTAGTACTTATGGTTTCAACCACCTCAAGGGCAGATTTTGGCAAGCCTTCAATTTCAAATTTCTCGACAGATTTCCATAAATCACTATAATTATTTTGTGAATAGCTTAGGTTTGCAAATAGCAGAATCATTATAATGGCAAATGTTTTGTTCATAGTGTTAATTTTTCACGATAATACGTTCAAAATGTGTTCCAAAAAATACGAAATGAGTAAAATACTTCGTTGGATGAGTAAAGTTACCTCTTTTTAAAGTCAACCAGAAAGTTTAATTTTGCATTTTTGACAAATTAGCTAATGAAACATCCATAACTTATATTTTTGACGCACAATGAAAATGATTATGTGGATGTAACATCTGACCAATTAAAAAAAATATTTATGAACAGATGAAAAAGTTTTTGATTTTTATTTTCTTACCAATGTTTGCTTTTTCTCAATCCATAGAGATTGAGGTAAATCATCTATTCAAACAAAAGCAGTTTGTGAAAGCAGAGCAAATTGCAAGTGAATATGCTCAACAAAATCCAAATGACATAAAGGCAATAGAGTTGTTGGGAGATGCTTTTGGTCACCAAAAAAAATGGGATGAAGCTATAGAACAATATAGAAAACTTGTTAGTATTAAAAGTGATAATGCCAATTACCACTATAAATATGGTGGAGCGTTAGGTATGAAAGCACTTGAAGTTAATAAGCTTAAGGCTTTAGGCATTATCGGTGATGTTAAAGACGCTTTTTTAAAAGCAGCGGAATTAGACCCAAAACATATAGATACGCGTTGGGCTTTGGTTGAATTGTATATGCAATTGCCAGGAATTATTGGTGGTAGTAAAAGTAAATCGCTCAAATACGCAGATGAGTTGGAACAACTTTCAAAAGTCGATGGATACTTGGCAAAAGGTTATGTGTATGAATATGACAATGAACCAGAACTTGCTGAATCATTTTATAAAATGGCAATCGAGGTTGGAGGGTCTTTAACCTGTTATGATAAGCTTACCAATTTATATGAAACTAAAAAAGAGCCTTTAAAAGCCATCTCAAATATTGAAGAAGCCTACGAAAAGCACAATAAAAATCATTTACATTATCAAATAGGAAAAGTGAGTGCCGACTATAATATTGAGCTGGAAAAAGGTGAACGTTGTTTGAAAATGTACATTGAAAATCATACCGCAAAAGATGGAGTGCCTATAGAATGGGCTTATTATAGATTAGCACAAATACAGAAACATCGAGCGAACAAACTTGAGGCTTTAAAATGGATTGATAAAGCGCTTGATATTCGTTCAGATTTTAAGCAAGCCAAGGAAGAAAAACAGAAAATACTTTCCCTTTAATACAATCAAGCTCATAATATTTTAGAATTCTTTTCTTAAAAAAATGATAAAATTGAGATAGTTATTTTTATAATTGATAGTAATACTATTATATTTGCAATCAAAATAACTAAAAATGATAAATTTACTTTCAAATTTAAAAATTTCTGTCCCTGATAAAATATTTATTAAGGATCCAGAATCATCAGAATTAGGCAAGAGAATTATAGAACATAGCATCTTACTTATAGATGAAATTGGCTTTGATAGTTTTACCTTTAAAAAACTTGGTCAAAAAATTGGTTCTAATGAAAGTTCGATTTATCGCTATTTTGAAAGTAAGCATAAATTGTTACTTTATTTGACATCATGGTATTGGGCTTGGGTTGAATATCAATTGGTTTTTGCAACTCACAATATTTCAAATCCTAATGACAAGTTGGATAAGGCTATTGAAATCGTAACAAGCCCAAT